>JALRFN010000287.1 GCA_023268425.1 Burkholderiaceae bacterium
CTTTTCATGACATTTCATATATTTCAAGGATTGAATTTTTTAAGCGACTGTCGTTCGTGAACCTTCACTCGTTCCTCAAGCTGGCCCGCGTGCGTGCCGAGATGCTGAAAAAGCACAACATCGACGCCCCGTCGTGGCACATGCTCGAAGCCGTCGCCATTGCCGAGCACGACGGTCAGCTCTTGTGCGTGACCGAACTCATGCGTTTGCGTGAGCATGGTTCGCCCGCCACCATTCATCGTCGCTTGGTGTCGCTGCGCAAGACTGGTTTGGTGCTTGTGCGCGCCGACCAAGACGACTCGCGCATCAAATGGTTGTTGACTTCCGAAGCCGCCAAAGATTTGTTCAACGAGGTCGGCTCCGCCATCGAGTGGGCGTGAGTCCAGTGGGCTGAGCGAGCCCTCAGGGGTTGGACAGCGCGTCTCGGTTCAAAATTTCTACGCCGCTGCGCGCCAGGCGCAAATGCCCGGCTTGCTCCAAGCGCTTGAGCTCTTTGGACACTTTGGCACGACTGAGCCCAGCCCGCTCCGCGATCAATTCGTGCGTGGCCTTCAAGACCACCGATGGTTCACCCTCGGGGCTACGCTCCGCAGCCATGTAATCGAGCGCCATCGCCACGCGTTCCTGCGCACCACGCTCGATCCAGCGGCGTTCGCGTTTGCGTGCCTCGGTGAGGCGGAAGGCCAAAAAGCGCGTCACGATCTCTAGCCTGGCCACTTCGGCATGCATCACCGCTTTGAACTCGTCGTGCGTGACCGGGTAGAGCTGCAGGTCGGTACTGGCCACGATGGAGCCAGGGTCGGGGCGACCGTCGTAGAGCGTGTGTACCAACAACACCATGCCGGGGTGAAAGCTCATGGGAATCACGCGCGCACCGTCCGAACTGCTCGGGTAGAGCTCCACGTGAGCCTCACCCTGGGCCAGACAGTAAACGTGGTGGCTGATCTGCCCCGCTGGCAGCACGACGCCCTTGGCGGGGACGAACCAAGGCGCTCGCGTTTTCAACTCGAGTTGTTCGAACAGCAGTTGGTAAATCTGCTGGTTTTCGACGGCGCTTTGGTTCATGTCGAAATGCTAGTGGCAAACGCAAGTGAACGTCGTCTCATTCCTGATTGATTTGCAATTCAATATCGCCGATGTAGGTGATGGGTATGGGTGCGAGGATGCCTAGGGCGCGCCGAGTGCCGCATTAGGCTGGCGGTTTGCTTGAAGCTTGGGCTTCAGCCAGGCGACGCAGCGCGACGCGGTAGGTGGGCACTTCGACCCACAAGCCGTCCACCAGCGCGCGTTCCTGACCCGCAGCGCGAGCCGCTTCAAATGCGTGCACCAAGCGCTGAAGGCTGTGCACTTCTGCGGGCTGGGGTACCAAGACCGCCAAGGTTTCGGCGACGTGTTCTGCGCGCACCAGGCTCTTGGATCGATAGCCCAACTGCATGGCGTGGCGGGTTTCTTGCGCCGCACCGCCGAGCGCCGCCCAGGTGTAGGGAGCGTCTATGGGCTCAATCTGGGCCGCACGACAGGCCATGACAAAGTGGCGGCGGGCGTGTTCGAGTTCTTCGCCCTCAGGGCTGCGTTGGGCGTGCAAATCGGCGGCCAGGTCTTCCGTGCCCAGCAAGGCTGCACGCACGCGCGGCGACGCCGCCGCGAGCAAGCGCACGTCCAAGACCCCGCGCGCGGTTTCGCAAACCGGCAAGATTTCGGTTTGCCCAGGCGACAGTCCCAGTGTGTGCTCTTGTGCGGTGATGGCTTGGTCCAATGCCACCAGGTCTTCGGCGCGCTCGGCCATGGGGTAGGCGATCACGTCAGGCGCATGCGGCATCACGGCCATCAAATCGCTGAGGCCTTGATCGTGCAGCGCGTTGATGCGCACGCAGGTCTGGGCACCGGCGTTGCGCCACATCCGCAAGACGGCGCCACAGCCCGCACGGGCTTGCGCCTTGAGTGCGGGCGGTGTGAAGTCTTCCAGGTCCATGATCAAGACTTGGGCCCTGCTGTCGGCCATCGTTTGGTGAATCTCGGCGCCGACTCCGGGGCCGAACAGCCAGACCCAGCGTGGCGCTTGAACTGTCGCGCTGTGCACGGCGGTGCTCAAGCCGCCAGAGCTTGCGGTCGGGGAAAGCCGTTGCGCCCAGGAAACTCGGGCGCCAGCGTGCGCGCATTGGGCATTTTCAGCCACAGGCGCTGCAGCTCGCGGCGTTGAGCCAGAGCGTCGTGGTCGACGAATGAGGTGCGCGAGTGCAGCACCGCGTAGTTGTTGGCGAACTGGATGTCGCCGGGCTCCAGCATCATGTCCAGGCGCAAGTCGGCTCGAGTCATCAAGCTGTCAAACACATCCAAGGCTTCAATCTCCACGCGCGACAAGGGCAGCTCTCGAATCTCGTGGCCCAACTCGATGCACTGGCGCAAGTAGCGGCAACTCAGTTTGCCTTGGTGCATGCTGAAAATGGGCGACAGGCTGGGCAGCGGCTCGCACAAATGCGAGAAGTACCAAAGCTTGTAGTACAGGCCCAGATATTCCCGGTGGTGGGTCAAGATTTCGTTATACATGGCCGCCACACTGATCAGGCTGGAGACGCCACCGGATAGCGCTTTGCGCACGCACAAAAGCCCGACCACGTCTGAAGGGTCGGAGTGGTAGGGCAGGTAAAGGTTGGTTTCGTAAACGCGGGTGTTTTTGTCTGCCACATCACCCACGTGGGCGACCAAGCCCAGCAAGTCGCCACGCGGGTTCTGGCACACAGGCGTGCCCATGTGCAGCCCCAGGCCGTAATAAATCGTCAGCAAATCAGCGTGGCTGTAGCGGTTGACGTCGAGTCCTCGCAAGAGCTGAAACCCCTTGCCGTTTTCCAATTCGTCGGCGACCGCGTGCAGGACGGGCAAGAGTGTTTGCAGTGGGAAGTCTTCGGGGCGCAACTCGGCCAAGCTGCGGCCTGTGGCGCGGGCGTGTGCCAGGGCAGCTTCGAGTTCGCCAATGTCGCTGGTGCTGAAGTGCCGCGTCCACAGCGCGGGCTGGCGTATGTCCTCGCCGCGCCACGCAGCGGGGCCACTCAATGGGGTGTTCAAGACAATGCTCATGGCCGGTTCTCCTTGGGCCCAGATGCTACAACGCCCCTGAACGGGGCGCTGTAACTCAGGGGGAGCACCGAGGCATCAAACGATGCGCGTGGCGTGTTTACCCCAGTAGCGATCGCGCAAGAGCCGCTTGTAAAGCTTGCCTGTGGGCAGGCGTGGCAGCTCGTCTTCGAAGTCGATGGATTTGGGGCATTTGACATGCGCGAGGTGCTCACGACAAAAGGCAATCAGCCGCTCGGCCGTTGCCGCGTCGCGGGCTTGGCCAGGCATCATTTGCACCACGGCTTTGACTTCTTCGCCCATTTCTTCGTTGGGCACGCCAAAGACCGCCGCGTCAGCAACGTCGGGGTGGGTGATCAACAGGTTTTCGCATTCTTGGGGGTAGATGTTCACGCCACCGGAAATGATCATGAAGGTGGCGCGATCGGTCAGGTACAAAAAGCCGTCATCGTCAACGTAGCCCACGTCGCCCACTGAGGTCATGCTGCCATCCGGCGAGGTCGACTCGGCGGTTTTGG
>JALRFN010000306.1 GCA_023268425.1 Burkholderiaceae bacterium
CATCACCCGTGCGGCGGCGCGGAAGGTCAAGAACACGCCTTCGACGTTGACGCGCTGGACGCGACGAAACTCGTCCAAGCTCATGTCCACCATTTGCGTGCCCTTGCTCGACACCCCAGCGTTGGCAAAACAGGCGTCCAAGCCGCCCAAGGCGGCGACAGAAGCCATCATCGCGTCTTGCACTTGGCTCTCGTCGCTGACGTCACACACCAAGGCGTGCACGCGACTGGCGTCACCGCATTCGGCCACGAGTTGCGCTTTCGCCGCGTTGGTTTTTTCAGCGCGCGATCCCCAAATCGAGACCTTGGCGCCTGAGGCCAAGAGCGCACGCGCCATGCCCAGGCCAATGCCACCGTTGCCCCCGGTGATCACCACGCGCTGGTTCGTCAAGTCAAAGGGTTGGTACATCTGAGGTCTCCTGCTGGTGGGTTTGGAGTGGGTCTGAATATGCGCGCCATCATGGCTGCCGAGGCCTGCGCGCCCTGTCTCATGTGCAGCAGCGCAAGCAGCGCTTCATCTCAAGCACTGCGACAAAATCGTGGCTCTGCAAAGGAGCCCATCATGCAAGCCGCTTGGTATGAAGCACTGGGCAGCGCCGACGTGATCCGCGTCGGTGAACTGCCCACCCCGCAACCGCAAGCGGGCCAGGTGCGCGTGCGCCTGCATGCCCACGGGGTCAACCCCACCGACTGGAAACGCCGCGAAGGCCAACGCGGTCAAATGCCCTTCCCCCGCGTCATCCCAGGCTACGACGGCGCTGGTGTGGTCGACGCCACTGGACCTGGCGTGGCGCCGGCGCTGATCGGGCGGCGCGTCTGGGTCTGGGAAGGCGCGCACAACAAATGGGACGGCACGGCTGCGGAGTTCACCTGTGTGGATGCTTCCCGCGCCTTGCCGCTGCCCGACCACAGCAGCTTTGAGGAAGGGGCTTGCATGGGCGTACCGACCATGACGGCTTGCCACGCGCTGATGCTCAGCGAACCCCAAGCGGGCGATTGGGTGCTGATCACTGGCGCGGCGGGCGTGGTCTGCAACTACGCGGTGCAACTGGCCAAACGCATGGGCTTGCAAGTCATTGCAGTGGTGCGCGGCGAGGCGGAAAAAGAGCAAGACGCCGCGCGCGCAGGCGCCGACCTGGTGCTCAACAGCGACCGCGACGACATCGCCGATGCCGTACTCAGCGCCACCGCTGGGCGGGGCGTGCGCTGCATGGTCGACGTGGATCTGGGCGCACACCTGGGCTTTGCGGCGCGCATCGTTGCGGTCAACGGTACCGTGGCCAGCTTTGGCACGGCCAGCAACCCCAAACCGGTGTTGGACTGGACACCGTTCATGAACCGCAACATCCGTTTGTGTGGGGTGGGCATCTTTTCGGTGCCCGAGGCGCGCAAGCAAGCCGTCGTGCGCTTCGTGCAAGACGCTTTGCTGGCTGGCCATCTGTGGCACCGCGTTGACCGGCGGTTTGCGCTGGCACAATTCGCCGACGCCCACCGCCACCAAGCCAGTGGCAGGCCGCGCGGCAAAATCATCGTGACCATGTGAAGGATTCGAGATGACCATCGCTTATCTGTGTTTGTTGATTGCTGGCCTTTTGCCCTTGGTCGCCACAGGCGTTGCCAAAAACGGCTTCAAGGGTTACGACAACCACAACCCGCGCGCCTGGTTGGCGCAGCAAACGGGTTACCGTGCGCGCGCCATCGCTGCCGAGGCCAACAGCCTGGAGGCCTTCCCGTTTTTCGCAGCGAGTTTGTTGGCCGCGATTCAGACGGGCGTTGGCGCCAACACGGTCAATGCCTTGGCGCTGGTCTTTGTGCTGGCGCGGTTGGCTTACCTGTACGCCTACGTCAGCGACCGCGCCAGCCTGCGCTCTGCCGTGTGGGCTGTGGGTTACGCCTGCGTCATCGCCTTGGGCGTGTTGGCGGTGCGTGCTGCCTGAGCACCCAAGGCAACAACCCACAGCGCCACCGCCAGCGACCGTGCCTCAAGTTCAGCGCAAGCCTCGCTGACTTCGGCCGGGCCCATGGGACCAAGCGCTTGCCCGGGTCCCGATCTGCCAAGCAGCGCCAGGCTTCAGCGCCGCGTAGACGGCGCTCCCCTCGCTCAGTGCGCCGCGAACTGCAAGGCCGCCAACGACGCGTACAAGCCCCCCGCCGCCAGCAACTCGGCGTGCGTACCCTGCTCGACCAAACGGCCGTGGTCCAACACCCAAATGACGTCAGCGCGCTGCACGGTGGCCAAGCGATGGGCGATGACCAAAGTCGTGCGCCCCACCATGGCTTGATTGAGCGCGGCTTGCACCATGCGCTCGCTCTGCGCGTCCAAGGCGCTGGTGGCTTCGTCCAGCAACAGCAGCGGCGCGTTTTTCAGCATGGCGCGCGCAATGGCGATGCGCTGGCGTTGGCCGCCCGACAAGCGCACGCCGCGATCGCCCAAGTGCGTCTGCAAGCCCTCGGGCAAGGCGGCGATGAATTCACTGGCGTTGGCCGCGTCGGCGGCGGCTTGCACCTCGGCCTCGCTGGCCTCGGGCCGGCCGTAGCGGATGTTGTCCA
>JALRFN010000316.1 GCA_023268425.1 Burkholderiaceae bacterium
CAAGATTCATCAAAGAAGGGAAGTTTGAGAAATTAGTGAAGAGCATCAAGGAGTTCCCTGAGATGTTAGAACTGCGCCCTATCGTAGTGAATCAGGATATGGTTGTCTTAGGAGGGAACATGAGATTAAAGGCTTGGCCACGTTTGACCGTGCCGCCCGGACGAACGCGGAAACGCTTTTTAGCCGCGCTCTTGGTCTTCATTTTGGGCATTTCAATGCTCCTTTTTTTGTGCTCGTGAGGCGGGTGCAAGGCATTCACACCGCTTGTTGGCCCCGAGCCACTTGTGGCTGTTTTTTACCCGAAGGTCAAAACAGCAAAACCCTGGATTATCTACCATTGAGGCCCCTGGTTTCACGAACCAGAAACTCAATTTCAAATCAAGATGTCGTTTCGGCGTCCGCGCTGGAGGCTGTTTCTGCTTTTGCAGGCTTACCGCCACCCGGCTTTTTGCGACCTGGCGCAATCATCATGACCATCTGGCGACCTTCCATTTTGGGGAAGGACTCCACAGCGATGGTGTCACCCAAATCGTCGCGGACGCGCTCCAACAAGGCCAAACCCAACTCTTGGTGCGTGATCTCACGACCACGGAAGCGCAGGGTGATCTTGCACTTGTCACCATCGGCGATGAAACGCTTGATGTTGCGCATCTTCACGTCGTAATCACCTTGATCGGTGCCAGGACGGAACTTGATCTCTTTGACATCGATGACCTTTTGCTTGGCCTTGGCCTCGGCGGCCTTCTTTTGCTCTTGGTATTTGAATTTGCCGTAGTCCATCAATCGACAAACGGGCGGCTGCGCAGTGGGAGAAATCTCCACCAAATCCACATCCAAATCCCCAGCCATGGCCAAAGCCTCTTGCAGCGAAATGACGCCGATGGGCTCGCCTTCAGGGCCAATCACCCGAAGTTGGGGTGCATTGATCTCACGGTTCAAGCGGTGCTTGCGCTCTTCCCGACGCCGACGGTCACGAATATCAGTAGCGATGGTTCAATCCTTTGGCCGGCACCATGCCGGCATCACACACAAAGCCTTCGCAAACGAAGGGCGATTCAACTGAGTTGCGGCGCTCAGGCCTTGGCAGCAATCGACTCAGCCACCAAGTCGGCAAACGCTTGCACCGACATGACACCCAAATCTTTGCTGCCGCGCGCACGCACCGCAACGGTCCCCGCTTCGCGCTCTTTCTCGCCAATCACAGCGATGTAGGGCACCTTTTGCAAAGACCAACTGCGTATTTTAGCCGTGATTTTTTCATTGGCCAGGTCTGCCTGGACCCTAAGCCCTTGATTGCGCAGCGTTTTCGCCACATTTTCGACCGCCTCAGCCTGCGCATCGGTGATGTTGAGCACCACAGCTTGCGTGGGCGCCAGCCAAGTGGGCAACACGCCCGCATGTTCTTCAATCAAGATGCCAATGAAACGCTCCAAACTGCCCACGATGGCCCGGTGCAGCATGACTGGGGTTTTGCGTTGACCATCCACATCGACGTATTCGGCCTCCAAACGCTGCGGCATGGAGAAGTCCACCTGAATGGTGCCGCACTGCCAATGGCGGCCAATGGCGTCCTTCAGCGTGTATTCGATCTTGGGACCGTAGAACGCGCCTTCGCCGGGCGAGATTTCAAACGCACACCCCGCGCGCTTCAGGCTCTCGATCAACGCACCTTCTGCCTTGTCCCATATTTCATCAGAGCCGATGCGCGCCTCGGGTCGAGTCGCGACTTTGTAGAGGATGTCTTTAAAGCCAAAGTCGGCGTAAACCTTTTGCAGCAAGGCGGTATAAGCGACACACTCGGGCAAGATTTGATCTTCGGTACAGAAGATGTGACCGTCGTCTTGTGTGAAGCCACGAACGCGCATGATGCCGTGCAAGCCACCCGAAGGCTCGTTGCGGTGGCACTGCCCAAACTCACCAAAACGCAAAGGCAAGTCTCGATAACTTTTGATGCCCTGCTTGTAGATCAAGATGTGACCTGGACAGTTCATGGGCTTGAGCGCGTAGTCACGCTTCTCAGACTCGGTCGTGAACATGTTGTCGCGATACTTGTCCCAGTGGCCGGTTTTTTCCCACAGCGTTTTGTCCAACAACTGCGGGCCTTTGACCTCCAAATAGCCGTTGTCACGGTACACACGGCGCATGTACTGTTCCACCTCTTGCCACACCGTCCAACCCGGCGCGTGCCAAAACACCACGCCCGGCGCGTGCTCGTCGATGTGGAACAAATCCAATTCACGACCCAAGCGGCGGTGATCGCGCTTTTCGGCTTCTTCGAGCATCGTCAAATAGGCCTTGAGGTCTTCTTTGCTCGCCCAAGCCGTGCCGTACACCCGCTGCAGCATCTCGTTGCGGTGATCACCGCGCCAATAGGCCCCCGCGACCTTCATCAGCTTGAAGTGCTTGAGCTTGCCCGTGCTGGGCACATGGGGACCGCGACACAAATCTTCAAAAGCGCCTTCGCGGTACAGGCTGACATCTTCATTGCTGGGAATGCTGGCAATGATCTCTGCCTTGTAGTGCTCACCCAACCCAGTGAAGTAAGCCACCGCTTCATCACGAGGTAACACACGGCGCACCACCGGCTCATCTTTGTTGGCCAACTCGGTCATGCGCGCCTCAATCGCTGCCAAATCTTCCGGTGTGAACGGGCGGCTGTAGGAGAAGTCGTAATAAAACCCGTTGTCGATCACTGGACCAATGGTCACCTGTGCTTGCGGAAAGAGGTCTTTGACTGCGTAGGCCAGCAGGTGCGCTGTTGAGTGGCGAATCATCTCCAAACCGTCGGCGTCTTTGGCGGTGATGATCGCCAAGCCCGCGTCGCTTTCAATGGTGTGGCTGGTGTCCACCAAGCGCCCGTCGACCTTACCACCCAAAGCGGCCTTGGCCAAACCCGACCCAATCGACGCCGCGACATCGGCCACCGTGACTGGCGCCTCAAAACTGCGCACAGACCCATCCGGCAAAGTGATGTTGATCATCTTGTTCCCATCCTCAAACAAAAACGCGACCCTGAGGTCGCGCGTGAAATCATTTCAAAGTTTTGCAAAACACACGGCGCGGCCCACTGGCTTCATGTCGCCAGCGCAATGACTCCGGTGGTCGTTCGCGGTGTCATAACCATTGCGCCTTTCTCGTCCTTGTGTTGCTGTGCAAATCAGGTCACCGAGTTTACCAGCCAAGGCTTGCACAGCAGCCCGTGTCGCACCTAGGATGGCACTTTCACCACACCAAAAGGAGACCACTCATGGCCAACGCACATCAACGCATCGGCAACGGCGACCACGGCATCATTGCGCTTAATGGCTGGTTTGGCCATGCAGGCGATTGGGGTCCCATGACCGCGAGCATCGACACCCAAGCCTACAGCTGGGCATTCATGGACCAGCGTGGCTATGGCGAAATGAAAGACGCTGCAGGGCCTTTCACCATCGAACAAATTGCTCGAGATGCCTTGGCCTTGGCCGACGAGCTGGGCTGGGCCCGCTTCAGCCTGGTTGGACACTCCATGGGCGGCAGCGCCGTGCAAAAAGTCTTGGCCCTGGCTCCCCAACGGGTGCGTGCGCTGGTCGGCATCACCCCCGTGCCGGCCAACGGCGTGCCTTTTGACGAAGACGGTTGGGGATTTTTCAGCGCGGCAGCAAACGATTTGGGCACACGCCGCGCCATCATCGACCTGACCACGGGCAACCGCTTGAGTGGCACGTGGTTGGACCACATGACCGCCAGCTCGGCCGCCAACAGCACGCCTGAGGCTTTTGGCGACTACTTGACGGCTTGGGCCAAAACCGACTTTCTGAGCGAAGTTCAAGGCAAAGACACCCCCGTGTTGGTGATTCCGGGCGAACACGACCCTGCTTTGGGCGCAGCGACCATGGCACAAACTTGGCTCACGCACTACCCCAACATCGCCATGGAAGTGATGAGCAACGCGGGGCATTACCCGATGTTCGAAACGCCTGTGGCCTTGATTACCGCAATTGAGGCTTTCTTAGCCAAGCATTGATCCCAGCGCTGACCCCAGCCAATTTCGGCCTCACACCCAAGCCTCGCACACCAAAAGTAGGCAAGAAAAAAGCCCCGAGTCTTGAGAGACTCGGGGCTTTTGCGCTGAGTACCCTCAGGGGTACTCGCGTTCACCGGCTCAGTGGAACTGCTCTTCTTCGGTAGAACCGGTCAGGGCCTTCACGCTGGAAGAACCGCCCTGGATCACGGTGGTCACGTCGTCGAAGTAGCCAGCGCCCACTTCTTGCTGGTGCGACACGAAGGTGTAGCCTTGCTCGCGGGCTGCGAACTCGGGCTCTTGGACCATTTCAACGTAGTGCTTCATGCCTTCGCCACCAGCGTATGCGTGGGCGAACTTGAAGGTGTTGTTGATGCGACGCACCATGGTAGGCACCGAGTCATATGCGTACAGCGACTGGTCGGGGTACATGGTTTCGCTGGTGTTGCCGTCTGCGGCCACCTGCCAGCCTGACAAGTAAACGGCTTCCAAACCGGCTTTGGCTTGCTGCATGGCTTGACCAGCAGTGATCGCACCGAAAGCGTTGACGTAGCCTTTTTTGGCGCCGCCGTTGACCTTGGCCCACAGCTTCTCAGCACCGTTTTGCGCATAGGTGTACTGAGGCTGCACGCTGCCACGCAAGCGCACGACGTCTGCGGCGCTGTAACCACGCTTGACGCCTTTCCAGCGGGGATTTTCTGCCCAGTCTTTTTCCAGGGCGGCGATTTGTTGTTCACGGGTGAGTTGAGTCATGACTGAAGTCCTCCAGAGTCGATACGAAACATGAGGTGGGGGCAAACACAGCCGCAATCGGTGAATTTTTTGCCCCCAACGGTGCCCGTATGATAAGTCTTATATAAGAGTGAAATTGATCTTATGTCTTATAGAAGACAAAAAATAAAATCAAATGAAATCAAGGTTTTTACGGAAAATTTTCGCAATACGGAGAGCCATTTCTTGCGATGAGAAAAACTGTTGCGGCGCAGCATTTTCTTTTTCCACAATACGAATTGTTTTTTTCAAGATACGAAATAAACTGCAACCATGCAGCACCAACAAACTCCCTGGCACGCCTATCTGGCCCTAGCGGCCAGCATGAGTCTGGTGGGCAGCTACGTGGCCTTGTCCAAGCCCTTGCTGGAGGTGTTCTCGGTGTTCATTCTGGCTTGGTTGCGTTTCGCCATCGGCGGCATCGCCATGTTGCCCTGGCTGCGCCGCCCACAGCATGAGTCACCACTCGACCGCGCCACCCGTTGGAAGTTGTTTGCCCAAGCGTGTTTTGGCAATTTTTTGTTTTCCATCTGCATGCTGTTTGGCATGCGCCACACCTCGGCCAGCAACGCTGGGGTCATCATGGCCTCACTGCCCGCCGTCGTCGCCATATTCAGCGCTCTGTTGCTGCGCGAACGCTTGGGCGGGCGGGCGCTCGCAGCCATCGCTTTGGCCATGGGTGGCATCATGCTTTATGCCGCAGAGCGCCCCAGCGACCACACCGACGCTTGGCTGGGCAATGCACTTATTTTTGCCGCCGTGTGCTGCGAGGCCTTGTATGTGGTGATCGGCAAGTCACTCAGCACGCATTTGGGTGCCAAGCGTGTCAGCGCATTGATCAATTTGTGGGGCTGGTTGCTGATGACGCCGCTGGCCCTGTGGACCTGGCCCGATCAAACATGGGCAGGTATTTCTGTCAGCCTCTGGGCCTTGTTGGTTTTTTACGGATTGGCCGCCAGTGTGTGGACGGTCTGGTTGTGGATGGTGGGCTTGCGCCATGTGCACGCCCATCAAGCTGGCGTGTTCACGGTGATGTTGCCCGTTTCGGCGGCCAGTGTTGGCGTGTTGCTGTTGGGCGAAACGCTCAGCGTGGTGCAAATGGGCGCATTCGCCATGGCCCTCAGCGGCGTTTACTTGGTGACCACCTCAGGCCGGCACCTCACAAAACAAACCTGAGGGTTGGGTGATGCCCATCCACAGCGCCCATGCCGAGGTGGCCAGCAGGGCCAAGCCGGCCAGCCGCATGGCCCACTCCCCTCGCCCGCCCCCCTTGGCGCGCAACAACCACCAAGCCCCTAGCGTCATGCTCAAACCACTGCCCAAAGCAAATGCCGCCATGACCAAAGCCCCCTGCCACCAACTGACGGACAAAGCCGCCACCATCAAGGCCGAGTACAACAAGCCACAGGGCAACAAGGCCCAAAGCACGCCCACCAAGGCGGGCGCCTTGGCCCCCAAGGGTTGCGCCCAGGGGCGCACGCGCCGCCACACGTTTTGGCCGAAACCGTCGAGCCAAAAGGGTTGCCGGCCCAGCACCAACAAACTGAGCCCTAAAGCCAACAAGGCCACGTGAAACAAAGTCCAAAGCGGACGCACCATTTGGCTGTTTTGCGCCATCCACGCCATGGCCTGTACTGAACCCGCCACCACGGCACCAAAAGCCGCATAGCCCAAGACGCGCCCAATTTGAAAGACAGCGAGTCGCGCATGGCGCCCCTCGCTGACGCCCGCGCCCGTTACCCCGGCACACGCGGCGGAACACATGGCCACGCAATGTGGCCCGCCCACCAAGCCCATGACCAGGCCAGTCATCACCAAAGAAGCACTCATGTGGTCAGCTTACATGACCTTGGAATAACGCAAAGGCTGTGCTTGTTGCTGCAAATAACGATCGAAACCCATGGCGATGATGCGCACCAGATACCAGCCCATGGCAGTGACAAACACACCGTGCGCATCCACGCGCACCAAACCGTCTTTGGTCAAAGCCTGCATGTGCTCGAGTTCCGGAGCGAAGTACGACTTCGCATCAATCAACCACGCCTCGGAAAACGGCTGAAACAACAACTCACCCGCGCACATGATGGCCGCAATGGCGGCGCGGCGAATCAAGTCATCGCGCGTCAAACTCAAGCCGCGCTCGACCGGCAAATGACCCGCCTGCAAGGCTTCGTAGTAGGCCTCTAGCGTTTTGACGTTCTGGTTGTAAGTCGCGCCAACGCGACCAATCGCCGAGACACCCACCGCGATCAAATCGCTGTCCGGGTGGGTGGTGTAACCCTGAAAATTGCGGTGCAACAAGCCATGGCGTTTGGCCTTGGCCAAACCATCGTTGGGCAGCGCGAAATGATCCATGCCGATGTAGTCGTAACCCGCTTGACCCAACACATCCAAAGCCATGGACAACATGTGCAGCTTGTCCGCAGCGGGCGGCATGTCTGCCAAAGCAATGCGCCGTTGGGGTTTGAAACGTGTCGGCAAATGCGCATAACCGTAAACCGCGATGCGGTCAGGGCGCAAAGCCTTGACGCGCTCCAAGGTCTGGGCAAAAGTCTGCGGCGTTTGCTTGGGCAAGCCATAAATCAAATCGATGTTGATGGATTCAAAACCCAAAACCCGCGCCTCGTCCACCAGCGCAAACACCTTGTCTTCGCTTTGCACCCGGTGCACGGCCGCTTGCACGTCGGGGTCAAAGTCCTGCACGCCAAAGCTCAAGCGATTCAGCCCCATCTCTTTGAGTGCGCGCAGTCGCTCGGCCGTGACCGTGCGAGGGTCCACTTCGACCGCATATTCCCCATTGGGCGCCCACTGGAAGTGGTGGCGCACATGGTCCATCCACTCTGACAACTCATCATCACTGAGGAAGGTGGGCGTGCCCCCACCCAGATGCAGTTGTGAAATCCATCGCGCAGAACCCAAGTGCGAGACCACCCGATCCAGCTCAAGTTTCATCGCGTCCAAGTAAGGCCGTGCACGGCTGTGGTGCTTGGTGACGATCTTGTTGCAGGCGCAGTAGTAACAAAGCGACTCACAAAATGGAATGTGCGCGTACAAAGACAGTGGTGCGCTGGGGGTACCGCCACGGCAGCTGCGCAGCGCGTTGATGTACTGCGTTTCGCCAAAGTCCGGCCCAAAGCGGTCGGCTGTCGGGTATGAGGTGTAGCGCGGACCGGCGACGTCGTAGCGACGCAGCATGTCCTCGTTGATCGCGGCGTGAAACATGGTGTTGACTTGTCCTAGACGTGTGATCTTCACCTAGGCGGCAGGTCATGCGGTTGACTTTGGTCAATAATTGGGCGTTTGTCACGACTCTCCCCCTCATGACGTCAACACCGCATATCCACGCCTCTTCTTGTTCGACCTGCAACCTGCGAGAGCTCTGCCTGCCTGTGGGCCTCACGCCTGAGGAATTGAACAAGGTCGATGAATTGTTGTCCGGTCGACGCCGCATCAAGCGCGGTGACGCCTTGTTTCACTCGGGTGACGCGTTCAACAACCTCTACGCCATTCGCTTTGGTTTCTTCAAAACCACGACTGCCGCGCTGGATGGCCGCGAGCAAGTCACGGGCTTTCAAATGATTGGCGAAATCTTGGGACTGGATGGCATCGTGCACAACCACCACACTTGCGACGCCATCGCATTAGAAGACGCAGAGGTTTGTGTGCTGCCGTTTGAGCGCATGGGCGAGATCTCACGCGAGGTGAATTCGCTGCAAACCAATGTGCACCGCATCATGAGCCGCGAAATTGTGCGCACGCAAGGGGTGATGATGATGCTGGGCAACATGCGCGCCGAAGAGCGCTTGGCCGCGTTCATCTTGAACTTGTTGCAGCGCCTGCACGATCGCGGCTTCTCTGCGCGAGAAGTGCAGTTGCGCATGACCCGCGAAGAAATCGGCAGCTACCTCGGCATCCAATTAGAAACCGTGAGCCGTGCTTTTTCGCGATTCGTCGCGGACGGCTTGATCAGCGTGAAGCAACGCCACATCACCATCCTCGACGAGGATCGCCTGCGCGCGCTTGCACAAGCCACGGCTTGAGCGTACCTCAGGACAAAGCCTGAGGTGTCACTGGTCAGAGTCGCCTAAACCCCGCGATTCAAGTCCTCGCAGGTGCGCGACAAGGTGGTGGTCAAGTAACTCGACAAGCCCGCAATGGCCCAAAACAAAAAGAAGGCAACCGTGTAGGTGCCCATGGCCCCGATGCCAACCTGCGCGTCACCCCAGCGCAAATCCTCTGGGCTAACGAGGCCAAAGACCACCAACTCCAACAAAGCGGCGGCCAAAAAAGACGGCCACATCACCGTCATGCACTTGCGTCCAGTCTGCTGTTCCATGGTCTCCTCGCTTCTTTGATCAGGTTTTTATTTCAGCGCTTTGTTTGGGTCGGCCACATGGTTGCGGCCGTTCATGGCCGGCAACTCAGCGGCCGTCGTGGCTTGAACCTCATGGCGTGGCAACACCGTGTCGGCGCTTCGCAAGGCGATCCAGACCGTCGTCAAACCAGCAACCACCACCACCAAAGGGCCTCCAACGACCAACCACATCATGGGCTCACGCCACCACGATTTTTTTGTGTTTGAACTCATGCGTGTTCTCCTGGCGCTCAGCGCGGCACAATGAAGGTGGATGCTTCCGAAATCAAGGTGCCGGTCGCCGCGTTGTGAATCTCAAAATGCATTTCGTGGCTACCGGAGGCCAGTGCGCCTGGTGGCACGCGCACACGCACCGCAACCGACCGCACCTCGGTGGGGGCAATCTGGTACTCCGCGTCTGACGCCAAATACATGCCGTTGGCGCCACTGACGCCGATCTTGATGTTCAAGGGCGACTCGCTGGCGTTCATCATGTTCAGGCGGTAAACGTTTTCAATCTGACCCTTTTCAACCATGCGCGCCAAGGCACCGCGATCGCGAATCACGTCGACACGCAACTCAGGTCGCAGGGTCAGGCTGATGCCAATCGCCAGCACAATGGCCAACAAAAACGAGGTGTAGAGCAAGACCCGCGGACGGAAGGCATGGCGAATGATCTGCGCACGGCTCCATTTGTTGTCCATGCCACGCTGCGTCGAATACTTGACCAGGCCCTTGGGGTAGCCGACCTTGTCCATGACCTCGTCGCAAACGTCAATACACGCCGCACAGCCAATGCACTCGTATTGCAAGCCGTTGCGGATGTCGATGCCCGTCGGACAGACTTGCACGCACAAGCCACAGTCGATGCACGAGCCCAAATTCAAAGCCGTGGGGTCCGCACCTTTTTTGCGTGCACCGCGGGGTTCACCGCGCTCGGTGTCGTAGGTGACGATCATGGTGTCTTTGTCAAACATCGCACTTTGAAAGCGCGCATACGGACACATGTACTTACACACCTGCTCGCGCATGAACCCGGCGTTGCCATAGGTCGCAAAACCATAAAACAACACCCAAAAAGTCTGCCAAGGCCCCAAGGCATTGGTCGCCACAGCCGCAGCCAACTCACGAATCGGGGTGAAGTAGCCCACAAACGTGAAGCCCGTCCACAGCGCCAGCAACAGCCAGAGCAAATGCTTGAGCGCCTTGCGCCCCAGCTTGGCACCTGACATGTCCGACTTGTCCAAGCGTATGCGCGCGGCGCGATCGCCCTCAACGCGGCGTTCAATCCACATGAACATTTCGCTGTACACCGTCTGGGGGCAGGCGTAGCCGCACCACAGTCGCCCGGCCACGGCGGTGAACAAGAACAGCGACAACGCCGAAATGACCAGCAAGCCCGTCAAATAAATGAAGTCTTGGGGATACAAGACCAAGCCGAAGATGTAGAAACGACGTGACTCCAGGTCAAACAAGATGCCTTGGCGTTGGTTCCACTCCAGCCAAGGCAAACCATAAAACGCCAATTGCGTGGCCCAGACCACCACCCAGCGCCACTTGGCAAACAGGCCGTTGACGCTGCGCGGGTAAATCTTTTTCGACGACTGGTAAAGCGAGATGACCTTCTCTTCAACAGCGGCGGGGTTTTTGGCTTCACTCATGACCGATATTCACTCAAAAATTGGCAATTGCGGCAAGCATACGTGGGTGTTTGGGTTCAGCCCATGACAAATCACAAATGAAAAAGCAGCGCCCTGAGAACTCAGAGCGCTGCTTTTCCGTGCGTCCAGGCTCACCCGCACATCACTTGTGCGACAAGCCCCAAACGTAGGCGGTCAAGACCTTCAGTTGGCCTTCGGTGAGGTTTTCACCTTGGGGCGGCATGACGTTGGTTTTGCCATGGTTGATCATGTTGACGATGTGCTCAGCACCCCAGCCATGCAGCCAGATGTCGTCGGTCAAGTTGGGCGCGCCCACGGCGGTATTGCCCTTGCCGTCCATGCCGTGACATGCGGCACAAGCCACAAACTTGGACTTGCCCAATGCAGAGGCGACCGAGTCGTTCGGGCTGTCGGACAAACTCAAGACGTACTGCGCCAGGTTGTTCACATCGTCAGCCGAGCCCACCGCTGCTGCCATGGGCGGCATCATGCCGGTGCGGCCCTTGACGATGGTGTCGTGGATGTACTGGGGGCTGCCATCTCCGCCCAACCAATCGGCGTCGGTCAAGTTGGGGAAGGTTTTGGAGCCACGTGCATCCGAACCATGACATTGCGCACAGGTGTTCTGGAACAAACGCTCGCCAATGCCCATGGCCTTGGGGTCTTTGGCGATTTGCTCTGGCGTCATCCCGTCATAAGCGGCGTACACCGGTGCGATGCGCTCCTCGAACTTTTTCACCTGATCAGCATGCTGGCCTTGCGAAGACCAACCCAACTTGCCGTTGAAAGAACCGAAGGTCGGGTAGAGGGCAGCGTACAAGAACGCAAAGATCACGGTGATGATGAACAAACCCACCCACCAGCGAGGCAAGGGGTTGTTCATCTCCTGCAAGTCACCATCCCATACATGCCCGGTGGTGTTGTCGGCTGTGGCGTTGACTTTGGTGGTGCCACTGACCCACAGCAACACCGCACAAGCCAGAATACTGACCACCACAGCGATGGTGACGGCCATGGCCCATGAATTACTAACGAAATCGCTCATGTTGTTCTCTCTCTTGCAGGGTTACTGCTCATCATCTTGAAAGGGGAGATGGGCCGCTTCGTCAAAGGCTTGTTTGTTGCGCTTGGACCAGGCCCAAGCCACAATGCCCAAAAAGGTCAAAAAGCAAATGACGGTGACTGCGCTGCGCACGTCGTTGATGTCCATGGCCACTTCTCCTTACCGCTTCAATTAACGTTTGGCACCAGCCGTACCCAAGACCTGCAGGTATGCGATCACCGCATCCATCTCGGTCTTGTCTTTGACGGCCTCCGTTGCACCCGCAATGTCGTCATCCGTGTAGGGCACGCCCACTTTGCGCAGTCCCTTCATGTGTGCGGGCAATGACGCGCCATCCACCGCATTTGCAGCAAGCCAGGGATAGGACGGCATGTTGGACTCGGGCACCACGTCGCGCGGGTTCAGCAGGTGCACGCGGTGCCAGTCGTCGCTGTAGCGGCCGCCGACCCGCGCCAGGTCCGGCCCGGTGCGCTTGCTGCCCCACTGGAAGGGGCGGTCATAGACCGACTCCCCGGCCACCGAGTAGTGACCATAGCGCTCGGTTTCGGCGCGGAACGGCCGGATCATCTGCGTGTGGCAGGTGTAGCAGCCCTCGCGCACGTACACGTCGCGACCGGCCAGTGCCAGGG
>JALRFN010000263.1 GCA_023268425.1 Burkholderiaceae bacterium
ATCCTCGCAGGGCTCACAGGTTTGGCTGCTGGTGGCGGCGGTGGTGGTGATCTACATCTTGTTGGGCATGCTCTACGAGAGCTACATCCACCCCATCACCATCCTCGCTGGCCTGCCCTCAGCCATGGTGGGCGGATTGGTCACCTTGCAGTTCTTTGGCAAAGACTTGACCATCATCGCGGTGATTGGTTTGCTGATGCTGATTGGCATCGTCAAGAAGAACGCCATCATGATGATTGACTTCGCGCTGGACGCCCAGCGCCACCAGGGTATGAGCCCAGCAGAGGCCATACGCCAAGCCGCCATCCTGCGCTTTCGCCCCATCATGATGACCACGCTCACCGCTGCCTTGGGCGCCATGCCGATTGCCATCGCCCATGGCGCGGCTGCGGAGCTGCGCCAACCCCTGGGTTTGGCGGTGGTGGGCGGCTTGGTGTTGTCGCAAGCGGTGACGCTGTACATCACGCCCGTCATTTACTTGGTGTTGGACCGCTTCGCCGGCACTGGCCCGGTCACCACACCCGTGCAGGTCCCCGAGCACCTCGCCTGAACCACATCAAGCCAGCGCGCGCCTTTCCACCGATTGGCGCGCGCCCGGCTGGCGTCGATCTGCTTGAGTGCGGAAAATGCACGCGTCCATGACATAGCGCAAAACACGGCCACAACCGCCGGGCTTATCATTTCCAATTCAGTGAAAAGCAAACACAACGGCAACCAAAGCGAAGTCGTTGCGCGAGAAATGAGGAGTAAAGCGCACCATGGCCACCAGCACCAAAACAGCCACCCCACCCAGCACCAGCCGCAGCACTGCGCCGCGCGCGGCACGAACACGACAACAGCGACAACGAGCGCATGAAGTCAAAAACCGTGGCACATCCAGCGCGGTGGTCACGGCCCATGCCATGATCGATGCGGTCAAAGACAACACCGAAGTCAAGATTCAAGGGGAAGCCTTCGTCCACAACGTCGAAAGTCTGGTGCAAGGGCTTTCAGACGACGAACTGCGTACCCTGCGCCGTGCGCTGATTCGCCCACGCAGCAAAGCCCTCAAGTCTGAAGTCGACCCCAACATGGAATTGCGCGCTGAGTGGCGCGATGGCGGCTACCCCTACAAAAACCGCATGTCCCGCAAAGCCTACGAGGAGCAAAAATACATGCTCCAAGTCGAGCTGCTCAAGCTACAACAGTGGGTCAAAGAAAGCGGTCAACGGGTGGTCATCCTGTTCGAAGGCCGTGACGCGGCGGGCAAGGGCGGCACCATCAAGCGCTTCATGGAACACCTCAATCCTCGTGGCGCGCGCGTCATCGCTTTGGAAAAACCCACCGAAACCGAACGCGGCCAGTGGTATTTCCAGCGCTACATTGAACACCTGCCGACCAGCGGCGAAATCGTCTTGTTTGACCGCAGTTGGTACAACCGCTCTGGAGTTGAGCGCGTCATGGGTTTCTGTACCGACAAGGAATACGACGAGTTTTTGCGCCAAGCGCCCGAGTTTGAACGCCAACTGGTGCGCTCGGGCATCACGCTGATCAAATTTTGGTTCTCGGTCAGCCGCAGCGAGCAACGCCGCCGATTCAAAGAACGCTCACTGCACCCACTCAAACAATGGAAACTCAGCCCGATTGACCGCGCTTCGCTGGACAAGTGGAAGGAATACACCCAGGCCAAAGAGGCCATGTTCCTGCACACCGACACCCCCGACGTGCCCTGGACCGTCATCAAGTCTGATTGCAAAAAGCGTGCTCGTCTCAACGCCATGCGCTTTGTGCTGCACAAACTGGCCTTTGCCAAACGCGACATTGACCGCATCGGCGCTGTTGATCCCCTGATCGTCGGTCGCCCCGCCTTGATGTCCTCCGCCCACGACGACCATTTGGCGGCATCGGTTGCCGGTTGACATCACCAAGAACTAT
>JALRFN010000267.1 GCA_023268425.1 Burkholderiaceae bacterium
ATCGTGGGTGATGTGCATCTCAGTCGCCCCATCAATTTGGTGGTCGATGCGGGCAACGGCGTGGCCGGCGCCAGTGCGCCCGGGGTTTTGCGAGCATTGGGTGCGGAACTGGAGACCTTGTATTGCGAGGTGGACGGCAACTTCCCCAACCACCACCCAGACCCCAGCAAGCCAGAAAACCTCTTGGACGTGAAAGCGGCCCTGGTTGCGGGGGATGCGGAATTGGGTCTGGCCTTTGACGGCGATGGCGACCGCTTGGGCGTGATCACGAAATCGGGTGAGGTCATTTACCCGGATCGCCAAATGGTGTTGTTCGCCCAAGACGTGTTGAGCCGTGTGCCTGGCGCGCCGATTTTGTTTGACGTGAAGTGTTCGCAGCGGCTGGCGCCAGCGATTGAGGCGGCAGGCGGTCGTGCCGAGATGTTCAAAACCGGCCACTCCTTGATCAAGGCGCGCATGCGCGAGCTCGATAGTCCCTTGGGCGGTGAGATGAGCGGCCACATTTTCTTCAAAGAGCGTTGGTACGGCTTTGACGACGGCACCTACGCGGCGGCGCGTTTGTTGGAGATCTTGACGCGCCATCCCGACGCCAGTGCGGTGCTGGAGGCTTTGCCCAACAGCGTCAGCACGCCAGAGTTGAACGTGGCTTGCGCCGAGGGCGAACCCCACGCCTTGGTGGCGCAGTTGGTCGCGCTGGCGCAGTTTGACGCGCCTGCGGTGGTCAACACGATTGACGGTTTGCGCGTGGATTGGCCGGACGGCTTTGGTTTGATTCGCGCCTCCAACACCACACCGGTCTTGGTCTTGCGTTTTGAGGGGCACTCGCAGTCGGCGCTGGAACGCATTCAAAACACCATGCTGGCCTTGCTGCATCGCGTCAAGCCTGGCGCTCAGGTTGGGGGAGCAGCGCATTGAGCGACGCGAGCTTGACTCCACACAGCGACCCCGAGGTCATTGTTTTCAATTTGAAGCGCCGTTACACCGGCGTCTCAGCGACGGTCAACGCCCTGGTGCCCATCCAAGCCCAGCAGTGGCGGCTGGCTTATTGTGGGACGCCGTTGCCGCATGGCATGCCCGGCATGCGGCTGAAGCAAGCCATCCGCTTGTCGCGTCGACCACCCGAGGGGCGTGCCTTTCGCATCTGGCACGTGCGCCGCGATCACGAAATGATGGCGGGCATTTTTGCGCGAGATGTTTTGCGCCTGCCGATCAAACTGGTGTTCACATCAGCCGCACAGCATCTGCACGGTTGGTTTCCCCGGTGGTTGATTTCGCGCATGGACGCGGTGATCTCTACGACCCCATTGGCCGCCAGTTTTGTGCCCAACACCACGGCGGTGGTGGCGCATGGCATCGACATGGCGCGCTTTCCCAAGGTCGACAAACGACAGGCTTGGGCCGACAGTGGTTTGCCTGGAACTTGGGGCATTGGGACCTTTGGGCGCGTGCGCCCAGACAAGGGCAGCGACGTGTTTGTCGAGGCCATGTTGCGGGTCTTGCCGGAGTTCCCGCAGTTCAGCGCCGTGATTGCGGGCTTGGCGCAGCCCAAAGACGCCGATTTTCAAAAGCGCCTGCAAATGCGCATTGGTGAGGCTGGCTTGTCCAAGCGTTTGGTATTTTTGGGTGAGGTGCCAGCAGCTGAGGTGCACCAGTGGTACCAGCGCTGTTTGATCGCCGTGGCCTGCCCGCGGTACGAGCCGTTTGGCTTGACCCCTTTTGAGGCCGCCTCAACAGGGTGCGCGGTGATCGGCACGCGCACGGGGGCGTTTGATCAATTGGCCGAAGATGGTGTAACGGGCGCCTTGGTCGATGTTGATGACGTCAATGGTTTGGCCAATGCCTTGCGTGATTTGATGGTGGACCCAGAGCGCACCTTGTTGATGGGCGAGCACGCCCACGATCGCGTGGAAGACCATTTCACTGTGGCGCACGAAGCCGCTGGCATTGCAGCGGTTTACCAAGGCCTGTTTGATCAAGTGCAGGCGGGGTGAGCGAGGTGCGTGCGCGCTTGGCGTGGTGGCTTTATGCGGCCTTGATGCGCCTGCTGCAAACGCCTTTGCTGTTCAAGTTGTGGTGGCGCGGCCGCCGCGAACCCATTTATCGCCAGCACTTGGCACAGCGTTTTGGTTTCTATCCGGGCCCAAGCCCGAAGGGCGGCTGGGTGTGGTTGCACGCGGTGTCTTTGGGCGAAACCCGTGCCGCTGCAGCGTTGATACAAGCTTTGCGTGCGGCGCACCCCGAGATGCGCCTGTTGTTGACGCACAGCACGGCCACCGGCTGGGCGGCGGGCCAAGGTTTGTTGGCCCCAGGGGACTGCCAAGTGTGGGCGCCTTGGGATGCGCCCGCGGCCGTCCAGCGTTTTTTTCGTGTTTTTCAACCTCGCCTGGGCTTGTTGATGGAAACCGAGGTTTGGCCGGGCTGGCTGCGCGCCGCGCGGCAACACGGAGTGCCCATGGTGTTGGTCAATGCGCGCTTGTCTGCGCGCAGCGCAGACCGTGCCGGGGCATGGGCCAGTCTGATGCGACCCGCCTATGCCGGTTTGGCCTTGGGCATGGCGCAAAGCGATGCAGACGCCCAGCGCTTGCGCGGTTTGGGACTGGAACAGGTGTTGGTCGTGGGTAACCTGAAGTACGACATGGCCATCGATCCTGACTTGCGCGCACGCGGTCAGCGCTGGCGCCTGCAGAGTGCTCGCCCCGTGGTGCTGCTGGCCAGCTCACGCGAAGGCGAAGAAGCGATGTGGGCGCAAGCGGTGGCCAGCTTGCCTTGGGCAAACGCGGTTCAGTGGCTGCTGGTGCCTAGGCACCCTCAGCGCGTGGATGCCGTGGCGACCCTGTTGGCCCAAGCGGGTTGGGGGGTCGAGCGGCGCAGCGCTTGGCCGTTCACGGGGCCTGTGGCTGCAGCAGAGGCACCTGTGGTGTGGCTGGGTGACAGCATGGGCGAAATGGCCAGCTATTGCAGCGCCGCTGACGTGGCACTGTTAGGCGGCAGCTTTGCGCCCTTGGGGGGACAA
>JALRFN010000432.1 GCA_023268425.1 Burkholderiaceae bacterium
CTCGTGGCCTGGCTCAAAGACCGTTTTCATGCCAATGAAATTTTGACCAGTTTGATGTTGGTCTACGTGGCCATTCAGCTCTTGCAGTACTTGGTGTATGGGCCGTGGAAAGACCCCATGGGGTTCAACTTCCCACAAACCAAAACCTTTGAAGACGCGACCATGATTCCGCGCTTGATGGACGGCTCTCGCGTGCACCTGGGGCTGATCCTGGCCTTGCTGGGGGTCGCGGGCGTGTGGTTGTTTTTGACACGTACTTATTCGGGGTTTGCGCAGTTGGTGGGTGGCATGGCTCCAGCGGCTGCGCGCTATGCGGGCTTTTCTTCGCGCAAAGCGGTGTGGATTGCTTTGCTCGGCAGTGGTGGTGCGGCGGGTTTGGCGGGCGCGTTGGAAGCGGCCGGGCCGATTGGACAGTTGACCCCTTACATCCCGGTGGGCTACGGTTTTGCGGCCATCATCGTGGCTTTTGTCGGTCGCCTGCACCCGGTGGGCATGTTGGCTTCTGCGGTCTTGATGAGCATGTTTTACATCGGCGGCGAACTGGCGCAATCGCGCATGGGCTTGCCCAAGTCGATCACGGGCGTGTTTCAAGGTTTGTTGTTGTTTGCGCTGCTGGCTTGTGACACCTTGATCGCCTACCGCATCGTGCGTGCGCGAGGAGGGCGTTGATGGACTTGCTGATTGCCGCCACCCTGAGCTCAGGCACGATTTTGCCCTTGGCCAGTTTGGGCCTGTTGATCAACGAGAAGGCTGGCATTTTGAACCTTGGCGCTGAAGGCATGATGCTGTGCGCCGCTTTGGCCGGTTTTGCCACGGCGGTGCATACCGGTAGTGCGGTTTTGGCTTTTGGCGCGGGCGCTTTGGCGGGGGCTGTGCTGGCCGCGCTCTTTGGTTGGATGGTCATTTGGCTCAACACCAACCAATACGCGACTGGGCTGGCCTTGTCGCTGTTCGGCGCGGGGGCGTCGGCGTTTTTGGGTACGGCGTACGTGCAAGAAAAACTACCCCATCTGGGCACTTTCTCTTTGGGCCCCTTGGCCGATTTGCCGTTTTTGGGCACGGCGATTTTCCGCCAACACCCCATGGTCTACCTGGCGATGGCCTTGGCCGTGGGTTTGATTTGGTTTTTGCAACGCACGCGGGCGGGCTTGATTTTGCGCAGCGTTGGTGAGTCGCCCGAGTCGGCCCACGCATTGGGCTACCCGGTGCGTTGGATTCGCTGGTGGGCGGTAGTCGCTGGTGGCGCCTTGTGTGGGTTGGCCGGGGCTTATGTGTCAACGGCCTACACCCCGCTTTGGGTTGAAGGCATGATCGCCGGCAAGGGTTGGATCGCCTTGGCCTTGACGACTTTTGCAACTTGGCGCCCGGCGCGCGTGTTGTTGGGTGCTTATCTGTTTGGTGGCGTGACCATGTTGCAGTTTCATCTGCAAAGCATGGGGGTGAGCATCCCAGCGCAGTTTTTGAACATGATGCCCTACCTGGCGACGGTGGTGGTCTTGGCCTTGATTTCGCGCAATCCGCAGTGGATTCGTGTCAACATGCCGCAGTCGATTGGCAAAGCGTTTTACCCCGGCTCTTGAAGAGCCACTTCTTTTCACCACCCTGGAGTTTCTCAATGAAAAAAATGGTTTTGAAACATGGCTTGACCGGACTGTTGGCGACGGCAGCCTTGGTCGCAGGCGCCCAAGCCGAGCCTTTGAAAGTGGCCTTTGCCTACGTCGGCCCCGTGGGCGATGGCGGCTGGACCTTTGCACACGACAACGGCCGCAAAGCGGTTGAAGCGGCGTTTGGCGACAAGGTCAAAACGTCTTTTGTGGAAAACGTGCCCGAGAGCGCTGATGCTGAGCGCGTGATTCGCGATCTGGCCAAGCAGGGCAACCAGGTTATCTTTGGCACCACCTTTGGTTACATGGAGCCCATGCGCAAGGTCGCTCGCGACTTCGCCAAAGTCAAGTTTGAGCATGCCACGGGTTATAAGACCGCCAAAAACATGCGCATCTATGACAGCCGCACTTACCAGGGCGCGTACATGGCCGGCGTGATCGCAGGTGGCATGACCAAATCCAACACGCTGGGCGTGGTCGGTTCTATCCCCATTCCTGAAGTCATCCGCAACATCAACAGCTTCACCATGGGCGCGCAGTCGGTCAACCCCAAGATCAAGACCAAGGTGGTCTGGGTGGGTGAGTGGTTCAATCCGCCAAAAGAAACCGAAGCGGCCCAATCGCTGATCAACAGCGGCGCTGATGTGTTGATGCAAAACACCGACTCTTCTGCGGTCCTGCAAACCGCAGCCAAGAATGGCAAGCGCGCTTTTGGTTGGGACTCCAACATGCAAGCCTACGCGCCCAAAGCGCACCTGGGCTCAGCCGTCATCAATTGGGGCCCCTACTACGTCAAAGCTGTGCAAGACGCCTTGGATGGCAAATGGAGCACAGGCGCCTCTTGGTGGGGCGTGAAGGAAGGCGCCATCGACATGGTGGCCGTGGCCGATGACGTGCCCGCCGACATCAAGGCCAAACTGGCCAAGGTCAAGGCTGGCCTGAAAGACGGCAGCTTCAAGGTGTGGACCGGCCCGATTCAAAGCAACGACGGCAAAGAAGTCATCGCCGCGGGCAAAACGGCCGATGACCAGTTCCTGGGCGGTGTGAACTTCTACGTCGCTGGCGTGGAAGGCAAAGTGCCTGGCAACTGATTGAAGGCTGCTTCAGTTCAGTGAACAAGGCCGACGCTCGCGCGTCGGCCTTGTTGTTTGAGCCCCGGCATGGCGCGCAAAACATCGTATGTTTATGTGGTTGAACTGGCCCCCGAGGTGTGGCTTGAAGCCAAATTTCGCCGCGCCAATCCCGAGCACCAGTTGGGGCAACCTTGTGTGTACGTGGGCAAGACGCGGTACGACCCTGATGTGCGCTTTGACCAACACATGGCAGGCATCCGCAGCAACCGATTCGTGCGCGAGTACGGCGTGTGCCTGCGCATGGAATGGGTGGAAGCCGTTAACCCCATGACGCGAAGCGATGCGGACTACATCGAAGTGGACACCGCGATTCGTTTGCGCGAGCGCGGCTGGGGCGTGTGGCAAGCCTGAGGAGTAGCTGAGTGAAGGCGATTCGAGCGAGCGTGTTGCGTTTCGACGATGAGGCGCGGGCGATTTGGGAGCGTGATGGCCTGCTGGTCATGGGCCCAGTTGCGGGCGCGCCGTGTTGGCAGGTCTTGGATGTGGGGCCTTACGATGCGGTGCACGCGCGCTGGCCCGGGCTTGACGTGGATGATCAGCGCGGCCACTGGCTGGTGCCGGGTTTTGTGGATATGCATGTGCACTATCCGCAAATCGACGTGATCGCTTCACCTGCCGATGGCTTGCTGCCTTGGTTGGAGCGTTACACCTTTGTGCATGAGCAGCGCTTTGCCGACCCAGCGGTGGCGGCGGAAGCGGCGCGCTTCTTTTTTGATGAATTGGCGCGTCACGGCGTGACCACGGCCTTGAGTTTTTGTACCTCGCATGTGGCTTCGGTGGACGCCTTCATGGCTCAGGCGCAAACCCGTGGCTTGCGCATGATCGGCGGCAAGGTGCTGCAAGACCAGCACAGCCCTGAGGGCTTGCGCGATGAGACCGAGCAAAGTTTGTTGGACAGCGAGGCGCTGATTCAGCGTTGGCACGGGCAAGGGCGTTTGGGTTACGCCATCACGCCGCGCTTTGTCCCGACTTCGTCAGCGGCGCAACTGGCGGGTGCTGGCGAGTTGGCGGCACGCCATGGCGATGTCTGGGTGCAGTCACACGTGGCGGAAAACCGAGACGAAATCGCCTGGGTGGCGTCGCTCTACCCCCAAGCACGCAGCTATTTGGCGGTGTACGAGCAGTTTGGCCTCTTGCGTCCACGAGCGGTGTATGCACACGGCATTCACTTGGACGCAGATGACTGGGACTTGCTGCGCGCACACGAAACTGCGATTGCCACCAGCCCGAGCAGCAATTTGTTTTTAGGCAGTGGTTTTTTTGATTTCGCAAAAACCCTGGGCGTGCGGCATGGCTTGGCCAGCGACGTGGGTGGCGGCATGTCGTTTTCGCCGTTTGCCACCATGCGTGCCGCGCATGTGGTCGCGCGAGAAAACCAGTCAAAAACAGGCCTGACTTTGTCCCCTGAGCGTTTGTGGTGGCTGCACACGGCGGGGGCCGCCCAAGCACTGGACCTGGCGGGGGTGGTGGGCAACTTGCAAGTGGGCGCCGAGGCCGATGCCGTTTTGCTCAACCCCCAAGCCACGCCGCTGCTGGCGCGACGCATCGCCCAGGCTGAGTCTTGGGCTGAGGCGATGTTTGCGATGGTGGTGCTTGGCGATGAGCGCGCCGTGGTGCGCACACTGGTGGCGCCTCGGCTTGAGGCGATGGCTTGATGCCTACAATGCGACATCGCTCGCGACGAGCGCCTACGCATTGGAATTCAAGCCATGAGCATCAAAAGTGACAAGTGGATTCGCCGCATGGCTGAGCAGCACGGCATGATCGAGCCCTTTGAGCCTGGGCAGGTGCGCCAGTCCGCCGCGGGCCAAAAGATTGTCAGCTACGGGACCAGCAGCTACGGCTACGACATCCGTTGCGCGCCCGAGTTCAAGGTGTTCACCAACATCCACAGCACCGTGGTCGACCCCAAGGCCTTTGACGAAAAGAGCTTTGTCGACATCGAGTCGGATGTTTGCATCATCCCCCCCAACAGCTTTGCTTTGGCGCGCACGGTGGAGTACTTCCGCATCCCGCGCAACGTGTTGACCATTTGTTTGGGCAAAAGCACCTACGCGCGCTGCGGCATCATCGTCAACGTGACCCCGTTTGAACCCGAGTGGGAGGGTTACGTGACCCTGGAGTTCTCCAACACCACGCCGCTGCCCGCCAAAATTTATGCTGGCGAGGGTTGTGCCCAAGTGCTGTTTTTCGAGAGCGACGAGGTCTGCGAGGTCAGCTACAAAGATCGCGGGGGTAAGTACCAAGGACAGCATGGCGTGACCTTGCCCAAGACGTGAATCATCCAAAAGTTCACGACTAACTAGTTCTTTTTTACAAAAAATGCGCGTGATCGCCTAAAGTTCCACTCCAGGGTTTTTGCTGGAGGTGGGGGACATGTCGCGAACATCGCGCGCCGCGATTGGGGTTTGGGTGCTTGGCCTGTCTGGCGTCGGCTCAGTCACGCTGGCGGCAGACGCGCCAGTGGTTGTCGACAAACTGAGTTTGGAGCGTGCCGCGACACAGCAAGCGGCTGTATCTGCTGTGCAGGCGCGTTTGAACGGTGCGCAGGCGCCTTGGGCCAGCTTGCTTTCAGAAGCCGGCTTGGAGTACCAACCCATCGAAGTGGCCTTGCGCGAGGAGCCCGCCCAAGCGCCCAAGTCACCCACAAAAACAACCAGCAAATCGACGAATGAGGGCTCGTCCGCCACCTGCCCTGAACACAATGACTGGGGCGGTCTGCGCTACTGTGCGCCCGAGCACAAGGTGTTGATGGACATGCGTTACCTGGATCAGTGGGCGCAGCGGGCTTCTGACATTGGTGACGACGCGCGCGCCTATGTGTTGGCGCACGTCTTGGCGCACCATGTGCAAAACCTGCTGGGCGTGACCGACAAACTCTCGCAATGGCAAGTCGGGCACAGCCGCCGCTGGCGCAAGGATTTGCACCTGCGCGTGGAGTTGCAGGCCGACTGTTTGGCTGGCTTGTGGTTTCAGCGCAGCGCGGCTGGAGCGTTGTGGCAAGACAAACAGCGCGTCAACGCAACCCTGCAGCGGGTGGCCCGCTGGCACCAAGACGACGTTCAGGGTGGTGGGGAACACGTCGGCGGTATGCTGCACATGGGTGGCACCAGCACGCATGTGCGCTGGTTTCAACGTGGCTTTGCGGCCGGTGGCATCGAGGATTGCGACACCTTCATCGACGAGCAGTTGTGAGGCTCCCCGTGACCTGGGTGTTGTGCTCAGGGGACGCCGACCGACGCCAAACTTGAGGCGGGTGCGACAATCGGGGTTTTTACTGAGAGTGAAATCCCAAACGTGACTGTTGCTGCTTTTTCCGAGCTTTCTCTGGCCGCGCCCTTGGAGCGTGCCATCGCCGAAATGGGCTACGCGTCCATGACCCCCATCCAAGCCGAAGCGATCCCAGTGGTTTTGCAGGGGCGCGACGTCATGGGGGCGGCACAGACGGGAACGGGCAAGACAGCGGCGTTTTCGCTGCCCTTGTTGCAGCGTTTGCTCAAGCATGAAAACCACTCGGCTTCACCCGCACGGCACCCCGTGCGTGCTTTGGTGCTGTTGCCGACGCGCGAGTTGGCTGACCAGGTGGCGCAGCAGGTCAAGCAATATGCCCAGTACACGGGCTTGCGCAGTGCCGTGGTGTTTGGCGGTGTGGACATCAAGCCGCAAATGGCTGAGTTGCGCAGCGGTGTCGAGGTCTTGGTGGCGACGCCCGGGCGCTTGTTGGACCACATTGAGAGCAAGTCTTGTGTGCTCAACCAAGTCGAGTACGTGGTGCTGGACGAAGCCGATCGCATGTTGGACATTGGGTTCTTGCCCGATTTGCAGCGCATCCTGAATTACTTGCCCAAGCAGCGCACGACGTTGTTGTTTTCAGCGACCTTCTCCAATGACATCAAGCGCTTGGCCAAAAGCTATTTGCAAGACCCGGTCACCATTGAAGTTGCGCGCTCCAACGAGACGGCGTCGACCGTGACGCAGCGATTTTTTGCCGTGGGCACTGACGACAAGCGCAAAGCCTTGTGCCTTGCCCGCGCCAGCCAGTGCGCTTTGCGCCAAACGAATGTCCAGACGACCATTCGTCGCCAATGCGCCGACCGTATTTGGTTCGAGCGGCGCTTTGGGCAAATCGGGCAGACGTTCGGGCAGTTGGAGT
>JALRFN010000045.1 GCA_023268425.1 Burkholderiaceae bacterium
GGATTTTATATCCCTGCGAGGTAGTGGCACATGTACGTTACCGCAGAACACCTGAGAGACCATGTCATCAGGCCCACCTTGAAGTACCTTGGGAGCTGGTCCCCCGCCACCGAGGCGTTTCTTCTCAACGCCGCCAAACAAGAACTGCTGCGCGTGCCGAGCGCACTTATTGCCGACCACGGTGCGGTCAGTGAGGCCGTTGCGCGCGCCATGGCCCAAGGGGCTTGCCAAGTTGCACCCGTGCACGCGACAGTTGCGGTCACGGGCATCGCGGGGCCTGGTGGCGGTTCCGTCGACAAGCCCGTGGGCACGGTTTGGATGGCTTGGTGCATCCAGGGCGTGACGGAGGCGCGCGGGTTTTGCTTCCCTGGCGATCGGCAACAGGTGCGTCAAGCCACCGTCGATGAAGCCTTGCGTGGTTTGTTGACCCGCTTACCCCACGCCTGATCAATCCAGGCGCACGCCGGCTTCCATCGCCAAGCGCTGTCGCTCCACAAACTCTTGATAAGTGTCAATGCCGCGCAACTGCAAAATGGTGTTGCGCACCGCCGCTTCCACCAGCACCGCGATGTTGCGCCCCGCCACCACTTGAATCACGGCCATGCGCACAGGCACATCGATGACTTCTTTGTACAGCGGTTCATGCGGCATGCGCTCGTAATCGCGCTCCAGCGTCTCGCGGCGCACCAAGTGCACGATCAGCTTGAGGCGCATTTTGCGGCGCACCGCCGTTTCACCAAAAATGGCCTTGATGTCCAGCAAGCCAATGCCACGCACCTCAAGCAGGTTGCGCAACAACTCAGGGCAACGGCCTTCAATGGTGGTTTGGTTGATGCGGTAAAAATCCACCGCGTCGTCGGCCACCAAACCATGGCCGCGCGAGATCAACTCCAATCCCAACTCGCTTTTGCCCAAACCCGACTCGCCGGTGATCAAGACACCCATGCCCAGGATGTCCATGAACACACCGTGCAACGTTTCGCGCTCAGCGAAATGCTTGGACAAGTAAGCCCGCAAAACGTCGACCACAAACGCCGCAGGCTCATCGGTGGCAAACAGGGGCAGGTTGGCCCGTGCGCACATGGCGCGCAATTGAGGCGGCGGGGTTTGACCATCGGCCACCACCAGCGCCGGGGGCTCCAGAGTCACGATGCGGCCCACACGACGCGCACAGTCTTCGTCGGTACTTCGCGTGAGGTAAGCGACTTCGCGCTCTCCCAAAACCTGCACGCGATAAGGGTGGATGTAGTTGAGGTGGCCCACCAAGTCGGCGCCGGAGCGCGCCGCACGGATGGCCATTTCGTCAAAATGTCGCTCGGATGCCGACAGGCCCTCGACCCAATGCCACTTCAGCCGTTTGCGGTGTTGTTCAAACAGCGCATCCGCGCTGATGGCGGTAGGTCTCATGCGGACACGTGAGCGGACTGCCAGTTGGCAATCAGGGCGTACAGGGTCGGTGCGTCGGGGGCGGTCTTCATGCGCTCACGCAGATCAGCATCGGACAAAATCTCAGCGATCTCAGACAAAATTTCCAAATGCTTTTGTGTCGCCGCCTCAGGCACCAACAAGCAAATCATCAACACCACGGGCAATTCATCGGGGGCGTCAAAGGGAATCGGTGACTGCAGTTGAAACACCGCCGCCATCGGCTGTTTCAAACCTTTGATGCGACCGTGCGGAATCGCTACCCCATGGCCCAAACCCGTCGAGCCCAGGCGTTCACGCGCAAACAAGCTGTCGGTGACCAGCGACCGACTCAAGCCGTGCTGCTCTTCGAACAACAAACCCACTTCTTCAAACGCGCGCTTCTTGCTGGTGGTTTCCAGACCCACCAAAACCTGTTCTTGCGGCAAGATGGCAGACAAACGATTCATGCTTGGTTCCCAGTACGCCAGCGGGCGATGCCCGCAAATACAGGTGGCGAATATAACAAGGCTCAAACCCGTTCTTTGGCACCTGTGTGCTGACCAAAGACACGAACTGATTGAAGCGCACAAAGCCACCCTGAGGTGGCTTTGTGCGGTGCAGCATTTTGCACCGATTGCGGTGCGTGCCGCAAGTTCACAGTGGCGTGATGCCTACATCAAGGTCTTGGAACTCACATGGTGGTGGTCTTGCGCCTTGTCTTTGTATTTGAGCACCTGACGATCCAGCTTGTCCGCCAAGCCATCAACTGCCGCATAGAGGTCAGCGTGGCTGGCCTCGGCGAACAGGTCTCGGCCTTTGACGTGGATGTTGCACTCGGCGCGCTGGCGCAAATCTTTTTCCTTGAGGTTGTCTACGGTAAGCAGCACTTTGATGTCCACCACTTGGTCGAAGTGGCGCGAGATGCGGTCCAACTTGGTGGTGACATAACTGCGCAGCGCGGGGGTGACATCCAGGTGATGTCCGCTGATCGTCAAATTCATATTCAACCTCCTGTCTTGTGGTTTGAGAAACCCAGGGGCCCCGCCTCTGGGACGCCCCCATGATGCATGGGCACACTCGCACTGGCAATGCTGCACTGCGGCAAACCCGACTGGCCGCCACGCCCATTGAAAAAGAGTGGCCAGCCTGGGGGCTTTTGCGGCATCATCTTGGGCTGTGGTCAATGCCGCAGTCACCCAGCCAGCCTCCCGGCGGACATCGCACCACAAGCCACCGCGACCCACGCACAGAAGCTGCGATAATCCCCTCTCTTTAAATCAGCGGAGTCCTTCCATGGAAAGCAGTCCGAGTTGGACGCTTTCAGTTGGGTCGGGTACAGCCTCCTGAAACAGTGGGGGCCTTGGCCCCACAAACCGAACTGAAAGCGTCATCCCTTCACCAGTTCGCGCAACCCCGCGTTGCTTTTGTTTGTTACCCCTTGGGACACTGTCATGCTCAACGTGTTCACCCTGGCCAACGGCCGTTTGTATCAAGAAGAAATCGAGTCCATCTCCGACTTGGAAAAGTTCAAGCCAATTTGGGTGGACTTGGACGCCCCGACCCCGCGTGAACAGCAATGGGTCAAAAGCTACTTCGGCTTGTCGATTCCCGACGATGTGATGGCAGAAGACATCGAGGAATCGGCGCGCTTTTACGAGGAAGACAACGGCGAGTTACACATTCGCTCTGACTTTCTGATTGCCGACGAAGACGACCCGCACACCGCCCGCGTGGCCTTTGTGCTCAACCGAGGCAGCGGCAGTGAACGCAGCCACGGTGTGCTGTTCTCGATTCACCAAGAAGACGTGCCCGTGCTGCGTTTGTTGCGCTTGCGCGCGCGACGCATGCCCGGCTTGATTGAAGACGCCAAAGACGTCTTGCTGATGCTGTACGACGCCGATGCCGAGTACTCCGCCGACACCCTGGAGAACATCAACGACGAGTTGGACAGCGTGAGCAAGTCGGTGTTGGCTGCAGACGTGACCGACGACACCGCAGGCCAGGTGCTCAGCGCCATCGCGCGCAGCGAAGACATGTCTGGCCGGGTGCGACGCAACGTCATGGACACCCGCAAGGGGGTCAGTTTCATGATGCGCACGCGCTTGCTGTCCGCCGAACAATTTGAAGATGCGCGGCAGATTTTGCGCGACCTGGACTCGCTGGATTCACACGCGGGCTTTTTGTTTGAAAAAATCAACTTCTTGATGGACGCCACGGTCGGTTTCATCAACATCAACCAGAACAAGATCATCAAAATCTTCTCGGTGGCCAGCGTGTGCTTGCTGCCACCGACTCTGGTCGCCAGCTTGTACGGCATGAACTTCCGCTTCATCCCCGAATTGCAGTGGGAATACGGCTATCCGTTTGCCTTGAGCCTGATGATTGGCTCGGCGATCATCCCCATGCTGTACTTCCGCAAGCGCGGCTGGCTGAAATAAGGGCGGCTGTCGTTGCGGCGCGGCGACAGCTTCGAACCCGCCTGAAGGCTTTAGAACTCAAGGCCACTGCCCGCTGAATACCGGAGACCGCATCACCAACAACTGGGTCTTGCCAACTTGCGTGCCGCGTGGCTCAATGCCAATTCCCTGATGCACATGGGGTCAAAGAACCCCTGCTTTATGCCCCTGATTGCCCTTTTGGCTGGCTGGTTCCAGCGCGTGCCCCACCCCGGTCGGCGCAAAGGTGACGCGCTGCGCAACATTGCGATTGGCTTGCTGCTGCTGTTGCTGATCCACATCGTGGTGATGCACGTGGCCGAGGGCATGGATTGGTGGACCTCGACCTGGCTGACCCTGATCACGGTGGCGACCGTCGGCTACGGCGACGTCTCTGCCAAGACCATGTGGGGCCAAGTGGCCACCATCGCTTTGCTGGTCATTCCCGGCATCGTTTTGTTTTCCAAACTCCTCAGTGAAATTGTCGACAGCAACGCAATGCGCCGCGAGCGTCAGCTCAAAGGTGCGTGGAAATGGCCCATGAAAGATCACATCCTTGTTTTCAATGCCCCCCACAACGTGGAAACCTACATGTCCATCGTGGTGAGCGAATTCGTCAAGTACCCCGAATTCCAGCACGCGCCAGTGCAGGTGGTCTCGACGCAGTTTCCCCACGGCCTGCCCACGCGGCTACAAGACATGAACGTCTTGCTGTACTCGGGCTCGGGTAACTCCGATGAAACGCTGGCAGCCGTGAACGTGGAGTTGGCCAAAGTGGTCATCGTGCTCGCGCCCAACCCCGAAAACGAAGACTCTGACGCGGCCACTTTCGACTTGGTACACCGCATCCGCGACGCAGGCTCCAAGGCCTACATCGTGGCCGAGTCGATTCGCGACAGCAACCGCCGCCGCATCAAAACCGCCGGCGCAGACGCCACCATGCGCCCGATTCGGGCGTACCCAGAGATCGCCGTGCGCGCCGTCTTGGCGCCCGGTTCTGAGTTGGTCATTGAGGAGTTGTTTGACAGCGCTGGCAGCGAGTACCGCCGCGTCAACACCCCCAACTTCCAAATGCCTTGGCGTGAGGTCATCAGCCGTTGTGTGGGCGCCGACTTGGGCACCCCGCTGGCTTATGTGGAGGCCAGCGGCAACATCGTCATCAACCCCTTGGGCTCACAAGACGCGCAGTTCACTGGACTGATTTTGGCGGTCTTGGACACCGCACAGTGGTCCGACGACGATTTGGTGCGCGCTTTGCAGGCTTGACGCCATCGCCGCAGGCCGGGGCAAGCGACCAATCGCTCCGGTCGCCGCGCCCGCAATGCCTTGAGCGCGTCAACGGGCTGAGCGCAACTCTCGACGCAGAACCTTGCCCACGGGTGTTTTCGGCAGCTCCTCGCGGAACTCGATGATCTTGGGCTGCTTATAGCCGGTGAGGTTGGCGCGACAGTGGGCGCGCACCTCGTCCTCCGTCAGCCCAGGGCGGCTGCGCACGATGACCAGTTTGACCGCCTCACCCGAGTGCTCATCGGGCTCACCGACAGCGGCGCACTCCAAGACCCCCTCCAGGTTCATGGCCACGTCCTCCACCTCGTTGGGGTAGACGTTGAAACCGGAGACCAAAATCATGTCTTTTTTGCGGTCCACGATTTTGAAGTAGCCGCGTTCATCCATGGTGCCAATGTCACCGGTGCGGAAGAAGCCCTCCGCCGTCATGACCTTGGCCGTTTCATCCGGGCGCTGCCAGTAGCCGGCCATGACCTGTGGGCCTTTGATGGCGATTTCGCCTGGCTCGCCCAAAGGCAGCTCCCGGCCGTCGTCATCCAACACCATCATGTAGGTGTTGGGCAAGGGCATACCAATGGTGCCCGTGAAGGCCTGGCTGTCGGTGGGGTTACAAGACGCGGACGGCGAAGTCTCGGACAGTCCGTAGCCCTCCACCACCGGACAACCCGTTTTGTCCAGCCACAAGCGCGCCACCGCGCCTTGCACCGCCATGCCGCCGCCCAGCGAAACACGCAAATGGCTCCAATCCACTTTGCTGAAATCGGGGTGATTGGCCAGGCCTGCAAACAAGGTGTTGACCGCCGGAAAGCTGTGGATGCGGTGCTTGGCCAATTCTTTGAGCACCGCGGGCAAATCGCGCGGATTGGGGATCAAGATGTTGCGCGAACCCATGCGCATGCCCAGCATCATGTTCACCGTGAACGCGAAGATGTGGTACAGCGGCAAGGCACAAACCACCGTCAGCTGTTCATCGGCTGGCATGTTTTGCAAAGCTGGCTGGTTCCAAGCCTCCGACTGCAACAGGTTGGCGACGATCTGCCGGTGCAGCAGCACCGCCCCCTTGGAAACGCCCGTGGTCCCCCCCGTGTACTGCAGCACGGCCACATCATCTGGCCCCAAATCGACGGGCTTCCAACTCAGGCGGCTGCCCCGACTCAAGGCGTCGTTGAAACGCACAGCGTCGGGCAAGTTGAAGGGCGGCACCAGTTTCTTGGCGTTGCGCACCACGTAGTTGACCAACATGCCCTTGAGCACACCCAGCGTGTCGCCCATGGCGGCCAAAACCACGTGTTCAACCTCGGTCTCTTGGATACAAGCCTCCAAGGTCGACGCGAAATTTTCAATGATGATGATGGCTTTGACGCCAGCGTCGCGCAATTGATGGGACAACTCACGCGCGGTGTACAGCGGGTTGACGTTCACCACCACATAGCCTGCGCGCAAAATTGCTGCCACGGCCACAGGATACTGCGGCACGTTGGGCATCATCACAGCGACCCGCTCACCCCGCTTCAAACCCAGGCTTTGCAAATACGCCGCCAAGGCCTGGGAGGCCTGGTCAATGTCCGCAAAACTGAAGTCTTTGCCCATGAACGAATAAGCAGCGCGCGACGCATAGCGCTGCATCGCGTCGTTCATCAGGGCCACCAATGAGGGATAGGCTTCGGTGTCGATGTCCGCGGGGACACCGGCGGGGTAATGCTTGAGCCAAGGGCGGTCGAGCGCTGTCGTCATTCACGGTCTCCATCATTATTTGGTTCCAGGTCATACCAAAGCATGACCCGGTCAGGAGCTTACTCGAAAATGACAAGCCCCATGACCCGAAGGCCTGGGGCTCAGGGAAAGACCTGATGCGCCGCCGCCAGGGCGTGCATCCAAAGCAGTTAAACCGCTGATTGAACGACTTGCGCCAAGCTGCCCTCGGCGTAGCGCTGTGCCATGACGGCCAGTGTGTCACCCTTGATTTTGGCGCCTTGGCCTTCGCAACCAAACTCCAAATAGCGTTGTTTGCAAATGGCCTTGGCCGCTTCGCGCGCGGGTTTCATCCACTCGCGCATGTCGAATTTGTCGGGATTCTCACTTTGGAACTTGCGCACCGCGCCGGTCATGGCCAGACGGATATCGGTGTCGATGTTGACCTTGCGCACACCGTACTTGATGGCCTCTTGAATCTCTTCCACCGGTACGCCGTAGGTTTCTTTCATCTTGCCACCAAAGGCGTTGATGATGGCCAACAGGTCTTGCGGCACGCTCGACGAGCCGTGCATGACCAGGTGCGTGTTGGGGATGCGAGCATGGATTTCCTTGACCCGGCTGATCGCCAAAATGTCACCTGTGGGCTTGCGCGTGAATTTGTAAGCGCCGTGGCTGGTGCCAATCGCGATGGCCAGGGCATCGAGTTGTGTGGCTTGCACGAACTGAGCCGCCTCTTCCGGGTCGGTCAGCATTTGGCTGTGGTCCAGCTTGCCTGCGGCGCCCACGCCATCTTCCTCGCCAGCTTCACCGGTTTCCAAGGAGCCCAAGCAGCCCAACTCACCTTCGACGGTGACACCTACCCGGTGGGCCATGTCGACCACCGCACGGGTCACTTCGACGTTGTATTCAAAGCTCGAAGGCGTTTTACCGTCTTCTTTCAGCGAGCCGTCCATCATCACCGAGCCAAAACCCAGGTCGATGGCGCCTTGGCAAATGGCGGGCGAGGTGCCATGGTCTTGGTGCATCACCAAAGGGATGTGGGGATAAGCCTCACAAGCGGCTTGAATCAAATGTTTGATGAAGCTCTCACCCGCGTATTTGCGCGCACCTGCGCTGGCTTGCAGGATCACCGGCGCACCGACCTCGTCTGCGGCCGCCATGACGGCCTGCACCTGCTCCAAGTTGTTGACGTTGAAGGCGGGGATGCCGTAGCCGTTGACCGCAGCGTGGTCCAACAATTCGCGCATCGAGACGAGAGCCATGAGAGTTCCTTTGAGAAAAAACGAAAAAACACGCGCAAGCACACATCAAAAAGAGATGTAACTGCTTGGTAACTGGCGGCATTGTAGCGAGCACAATCCTGCAAAGCGCTGACAAGCTGGGCTGCTGCCCCAGGCGACAGGGCTGCGCCCCCACGCTGATTACATTGCGCAGGAACGTTTTTGAAAGGCCCTCATGTCGATTTGGTTTGCCCCCACCACGCCCGAGCACTTCAACCAACGCGCCCCCAACTCGGCGGTGGCCCACATGGGCATCACCTTCACCGCTGTGGGTGAGGACAGCTTCGAGGCGCGCATGCCCGTAGACGCCCGCACCCATCAGCCCATGGGCTTGCTGCACGGCGGTGCGTCGGTGCTGTTGGCTGAAACCTTGGCTTCCAGCGCTTGCTACGCCACGCTGGACCCTGCCAAGCAGTTTTGTGTCGGTCAGGAAATCAATGCCAACCACCTGCGCAGCGTGCGCGAAGGTTGGGTCATCGGTGTGGCCAAACCGATCCACCGAGGCGCTAGCTCACAGGTGTGGGAAGTGCGCATCAGCGACGAGCAGGGTCGCTTGGTGTGCATTTCGCGGGTGACCATGGCGGTGCTGAACCACCGACACGGCCACTGATCGACCATCACGCCACGCGGCAAATTTTCAGCATGTTGGTCCCCCCTGGTGAGCCCATGGGCTCACCGCAGGTGATGGCGTAAATGTCACCGCTGTCCACAATGTTGCGGGCTTTGAGGTGCGCCTCGGCGTCGTTCAGGGCGGTGTCCCGGTCCGCACTGGTGTCCATCAGCAAGGGACGCACGTTGCGGTACATGGCCATGCGGCGCTGGGCGCTGATGCGCGAGGTGATGGCGTAAATCGGCACGGGCACGTTGAAGCGGCTCATCCAAAGTGCCGTTGAGCCCGACTCGGTCAAGGCCACGATCGCTTTGGCACCACAATGGTGCGCCGTGAACAAGGCGCCCATGGCAATCGATTGGTCCACCCGGCGAAACGCTTTGCTGTCGGTTTCCAGGTGCAACTCGGTGTCCTGCGCTGCTTCCGCCGCCAAACAGATCGCGGCCATTTCCTGCACGGTCTCCAAGGGGTATTTGCCCGCCGCTGTTTCCGCGCTCAGCATCACGGCGTCCGTGCCGTCCAGCACCGCATTGGCCACATCGCTGACCTCAGCGCGCGTGGGCACCGGGTTGTGGATCATGGACTCCATCATTTGCGTCGCGGTGATCACCACCTTGTCCTTGGCGTGGGCCATGCGAATCATGCGCTTTTGCAAGGCCGGCACGGCCGCGTTGCCCACCTCAACCGCCAAATCGCCTCGCGCCACCATGATGCCGTCTGAGGCTTTCAAAATGGCTTCCAACTCGGGAATGGCCTCGGCACGCTCAATTTTGGCGATCAAGCCGGGCTTGTGCTGGTAAGCGGCTCCAGCCACGTGACACAACTGGCGAGCCAGCTCCATGTCGGTCGCCGTTTTGGGGAAACTCACCGCCACGTAATCTGCTTGTAACTGCATGGCCGTTTTGATGTCGTCCATGTCCTTGGCGGTCAGCGCGGGTGCCGACAAACCACCACCCATTTTGTTGATGCCTTTGTTGTTCGACAGCTCACCACCGACTTTGACCGTGGTGTGCACTTGAGCACCATGAACCCGAACGACGGTCAACACAATCAGCCCGTCATTGAGCAACAGGGTGTCACCGGCTTTGACATCGCGCGGCAGTTCTTTGTAATCCAGCCCCACGCCGTTCGCGTCGCCCAGCGTGTCGCGCTCCGCGTCCAGCACAAAAGCGGCCCCGTTGCTCAGCTCAACCTTGCCCTGCTCGAATTTGCCCACGCGAATTTTGGGGCCCTGCAAGTCGGCCATGATCGCAACCTCGCGGCCCACACGCTGGGAGCACGCGCGAACCAGCGCCGCACGATCGATGTGGTCTTGTGCGCTACCGTGCGAAAAATTCAAACGCACCACATTGACCCCCGCGCGCACCATGGCCTCCAGCACAGCGGGGTCGCTGGACGCAGGGCCCAAGGTGGCAACGATTTTGGTGGCGCGAGAAGCCATGTGAAGTCTCCGATGACGGTGTGGCGATGTAACTGAGTTTCGTATTATTCAAAAAATTGGTTACACACGCAAAACAAGATGGGCCATGCCGCTTGATTACTGTCAAGCGCGCATCAGCGAGGGCCGATAAAATCGCAGGCTAACCTTCAGTGTTGACATGACGCCAACTGGCGTTCTTTAAGATTGCATTCATGAGCGATACACCCGTTTCCGACACCCAACCCATCGCACCCGATGCGCCCATGCCGCATCGCAAATTCATCCGCCAATGGCTGATCCCTTTGGCCGAACGCACCCATTGGCACGCGTTTGCGCTGTTGGTGCTCGACTACGCCCTGTTTGCTGTGTTGATCGCTGGCACCATCGTCTTGGACGCTTGGTGGGCCCAATTGCTGTGTGGCATGGGCGCGGGCTTCGTCATTGGCCGCTTGTTCATCATTGGTCACGACGCGTGTCACCAAAGCCTGACGCCCAACCGCAAACTCAACCACATCTTGGGTCGCTTGGCCTTTTTGCCGTCCATCACACCTTACAGCCTGTGGGAAGTTGGCCACAACGTCGTGCACCACGGTTACACCAACCTCAAAGGTGTGGACTTCGTCTGGGCACCTTTGAGCCAAGAAGAGTTCCAAGCCCTGCCCGCTCGCGCACGCCTGTTGCACCGCATCTACCGCAGCGGTTGGGCGCCCGGCCTGTACTACTTGATCGAGATGTGGTGGAACCGCATGTTTTGGCCCAACAAAACACAAATGCCTACCCGCCGCCCCGTGTTCTTCAAAGACAACGCCTTGGTCTCGGCCTTTGGGGTGTTGTGGATCGCCGCCTTGGTCTTCGCAGCCATCGCCATGGACAAGTCCATCGTCAACCTGGTGTTCATGGGCTTTGTCGTGCCCTTCCTGTTTTGGAACTCCATGATCGGCTTCGTGGTCTATGGTCACCACACCCACGTCAAAGTCACATGGCACGACGACAAACGCGCCTGGTCGGCGGCGGCACCCTTTGTTTCGACCACGGTGCACCTGACCTTCCCGTTCAAGATTGGCGCGATGATGCACCACATCATGGAACACACCGCTCACCACGTGGACATGAGCGTACCCCTGTACCGACTCAAACAAGCGCAGTCCAAACTGGAAAACATGTTGCCCGAGCGCATCGTCATCCAGCAATTCTCTTGGCGCTGGTACTTTGAGACCGCCCGCAAGTGCAAGCTGTACGACTACTCGCGCCACGCCTGGACTGACTTCCGCGGCCACATCACTGCCTTCTCGGCCAGCGGCACGCTGACTGAACCCAGCAAGGCCTAAGCCACAGCGCCCACGAAAAAGGCGACCGCTGCGGTCGCCTTTTTTGTTGCCCGGCCACCGGGCAAGCGTCGGCTTCAGCCCTGAGCGCGCTTGGCCAAAATCTCAAACGCCGGCAGTGTCTTGCCTTCCAAGACCTCCAAGAAGGCACCGCCGCCCGTCGAGATGTAGCCCACTTGGTCTTCCATCCCGTACTTGGCGATCGCTGCCAGCGTATCGCCACCCCCGGCGATGCTGAAGGCGCTGCTCTGGGCAATCGCTCGCGCCAAGGTCTCTGTGCCGTGGGCAAAGGCGTCAAACTCAAACACACCCACCGGGCCGTTCCACACCACCGT
>JALRFN010000046.1 GCA_023268425.1 Burkholderiaceae bacterium
GGCTATGACTTTTCGCGCATCCGTCCGCGTGGCGCCGCCGTCAAAGGCACGGCATCGATGGCATCGGGGCCCTGCAGCTACATCAACGTCTTTGACCAGTCGTGTGCGACGGTGGAGAGTGCGGGTGCACGACGTGGCGCGCAAATGGGCGTGCTGCGCATTGACCACCCCGATGTGCGCGAGTTCATTACAGCCAAGCGCACACCTGGGCGCTGGAACAATTTCAATGTCTCGGTGGCGGTCACCGACGCCTTCATGCAGGCCTTGGCGGCCGATGGGAACTGGGACTTGGTGCACCGCGCAGCGCCGGGTGAGGCGCGTTTGGCGCAAGGCGCCGTGCAGCGAGCCGACGGCTACTGGGTCTACGAGACCTTGCCCGCGCGTGAATTGTGGGACGTGGTCATGCGTTCGGCCTACGACTTTGCCGAGCCGGGTATTTTGTTCCTGGACCAGATCAATCGCGACAACAACCTGCGCGCGCTGGAAGACATCACGGCGACCAATCCCTGTGGCGAGCAACCGTTGCCGCCCTATGGTTGCTGCGATTTGGGCCCGGTGATCTTGCCGCGCTTTGTGCGCCACCCCTTTGGTCACGGCGGCGACGCCGACTTTGACTTCGAGGCACTGGCACAAGTGGTCGTTGTTCAAGTGCGGGCGTTGGACAACGTTTTGGACTTGACGCATTGGCCCTTGCCGCAGCAGGCCGAGCAGGCGCAAAGCAAGCGCCGCATCGGCGTGGGCTTCACCGGATTGGGTGATGCCTTGGTAATGCTCGGTTTGCGTTATGACGCGCCTGAAGGGCGCGACTTTGCGCAGCGCATGGCGACCTGCATGCGTGACGCTGCTTATGCGGCTTCGGTTGATTTGGCCATGGAAAAGGGCGTTTTCCCCGCCTTTGAAGCCCACAGCTATCTGAGCGAAGGCACCTTCGCCAGTCGACTGCCAGAGGACTTGAAGGCGCGCATTCGCGCACACGGCATCCGCAACAGCCACTTGTTGTCGATTGCGCCGACTGGCACCGTCAGTCTGGCTTTTGCCGACAACGCGTCCAACGGCATTGAACCGGCGTTTTCATGGACCTATCAACGCAAAAAGCGCGAAGCCGACGGCAGCACCAGCGCTTACACGGTGCAAGACCACGCTTGGCGGGTTTATGCGGCCTTGGGAGGCGATACCGACGCCTTGCCCCCCGCATTTGTCAGTGCCTTGGAGATGAGCGCCAGTGACCACATCGCGATGATGGAGGTGGTGCAGCCACTGGTGGACACCGCGATTTCGAAAACCGTCAACGTGCCCGCCGACTGCCCCTATGCCTCCTTCCAAAATCTTTATGTTCAGGCCTGGCAAGCAGGCTTGAAAGGTTTGGCCACGTATCGGCCCAATGATGTTTTGGGTTCGGTGTTGTCGGTGTCCAGCGAGTCCGCGACGCCCGCCAACGATGCCGCAGCGCCGAGCGTTGACCCCATGCGCACGGTGATCGAGAGCCGACCCAAGGGGGCCTTGGATGCCGTGGCGGAAAAGATCGAATACTGGACCCATGAAGGCCACAAGACCTTGTATCTGGTGGTTTCGTTTTTGCCTGTGCCCAGCGCCGATGGGCAAGGGCCAGTGGACCGCGCCATCGAATTCTTCATGCCCGTGGGGCAAAGCGGCGAGTCCCAACAGTGGATCACCGCCAGCATGCGCTTGCTGTCACTGGCCGCCCGTGGCGGCTTTTTGGCGCGCGCGCTCAGCGACATGCGCAAAGTGGCCTGGGACCGTGGGCCAGTTCGCCACGGCGAGCGCCTGCGCGAAGACGGCTCGCGCATCCCCTTGTGGCACGACTCCGAAGTCGCTGCGGTGGCCTATGCGATTCAAAACATCTTGGCGCGCCGCGCTGAAGGCGTGGGCGCAAACGTCGACGGGGGCGAAGACCAGGCTGACGTACCCGTGAGCCGTGTGGGCCTCGCCCCCGGTCAGATGGCGGGCAAAAAATGCGCGGACTGCGGTGCCCATGCTGTGATTCGCAAAGACGGTTGCGAATACTGCACGGCGTGTGGCCACGTGGGCGCCTGTGGCTGAGGACGGTGGTTCAAGCGGCTGAAGCAGATGGTCGTCTGTTGGGCTTTTGCAATCCACAGAGGAGGAGGTGCTGAGGCTGTCTTTTGGGGCAAGGAAGGTGCTTGATTGTTGATCGTGATGCTGTCTTTAATATGAAAATAAATATACCGGTGGGGGTATGTAAAAATCTGGTAAAGTAATTGTTCAATTACTTCTGGGTGCCACATGATGCAAGGGCAAAGCAAACACAAGACAGCGGATCGGCAGCTTGAATTGGTCCAGGCGGCGCTGCATCTGGCGGCCAGTAAAAGCCCGTTGGAGGTGACGACGGCGGAGTTGGCTCAAGCCATTGGCATCACCCAAGGTGGCGTGTTCAAGCACTTTGAGAGCAAAGCTGCGATTTGGGCCGCTGCCTTGGACTGGGCGCACGATGCTTTGATGGCGGAATTGGAACAGGCGGCACAGGCGGCGCCCGAGGGCCAAGCCTTGCGCGCTTTGCGCGCGGTGTTTTTGGCTCACGTGCAGTTTGTCGAGCGATACCCTGGGGTGCCACGCTTGGTGTTTCAGGAGTTGCAACATGCCCAGTTGACACCACTGAAGCTGCAGGCGCAACACCTGTTGGCCGACTACCGCAGCTTGTTGATGCGCTTGTTGGCGCGCGCGCAAGCGGCAGGCCAGGTGCACGCCGAGCTGAATTTGCAGCACGCCGCCTTGTTGTTCATTGGCGCCATTCAAGGCTTGATCATGCAGTCGATGATCAATGGGCAAATGCGTGGTTTGCGTGCATCGGCGCAAGGCATCTTCAATATTTACCAGGCTAGCTTGAGCGGCGTCGCCAGTGATTCGGAGGCCTCATGAACATCCGCAACATGAACCAGCGCACCCTGGGTTTGATCTTGGGCGTGGTGCTGGTATTGAGCGCTGTTGGCTATGTGGCCTTGCGCATGGGGCCTTTGGCGCCCACGCGAGTGACGGTGGCTGCAGTTGAGCAAGGGCGCTTGACGCCCAGTGTGTTTGGTATTGGCACGGTTGAGGCGCGCCAAAGCTGGATGTTGGGTCCCACCGTGGCCGGTCGCGTGTCCCGGGTCTGGGTGGATGTCGGCGAGCATGTGCATGCGGGTCAAACCTTGGCCGAGATGGATCCGGGCGACTTTGATGCGCGCTTGCTTGCCCAAGACGCCGCGCTGCAGCGCGCGCGCAGCGCGGTGGCTGCAGCGCGGGCTCAGCAAGCCGATGTGCAGGCCAAGTTGGCCCTGGCGCAAGCGAGTTGGCGCCAGCAGCAAGCCCTCGCCGCGCAGCACTTCATCAGCGCGATTGCTTTGCAGGCGCAGGAGCAAGCCTTGCACTCGGCGCAGGCTGCGGTGAGCGCGGCACAAGCCAACGTGGACGCAGCAGAGCAAGAGCACAAGCGCTTGGCAGCGGAGCG
>JALRFN010000075.1 GCA_023268425.1 Burkholderiaceae bacterium
ATGGTGATTTGATCACCCAGCCGCAAGGCTTCGTCCAGGTCGTGCGAGATGAACACGATCGTCTTGGCCAGCTCGTCTTGCAAATCCAGCAACACGCCTTGCATGTCGTTGCGAATCAGCGGGTCAAGGGCAGAAAACGCCTCATCCATGAGCAAGATCGGGGCATCATTGGTCAGCGCGCGCGCCAGACCCACGCGCTGCTGCATGCCGCCTGAAAGTTGGTTGGGGTAATGCGACTCATAGCCCTTGAGGCCCACGCGCTCGATCCAGCGCATGGCCTGGTCTTTGCGCAGCTTCTTGTCAACGCCTCGCACATCCAATCCGTACATGGCGTTTTCCATCACCGTGTAGTGAGGGAACAGCGCGAACTTTTGAAAGACCATCGCCGTCATTTCGCTGCGGAATTGGCGCAGCTCGTCTTCGCTCAAGGTCGTGACTTCACGCCCACCCACCATCACAGATCCCGAGGTCGGTTCAATCAATCGATTGATGTGGCGAATCAGTGTGGATTTGCCCGAACCGGACAAGCCCATGACCACTTGAATCTTGCCTGGCGCCATGGAAATGTTGATGTCTTGCAGTCCCAAGACGTGGCCGTGTTCGTCGCGCAACTCGTCTTTGCCCACGCCTTTGTCACGAACCAAGTCGAGCATGGCCTGCGGGTTGGGGCCAAAGATTTTGTAAAGATTTTTGATCTCAATGCCCACACCTTGTTGTTGTGCATCAGCCATGAACCACCTCCAAATGTTTCTGCAACCGCTTGCCGTAGGCCTGCGAAGCGCGGTCAAAAATCATGGCAATGCCTACAATCGCCAGGCCATTGAAGACACCCAGCGTGAAGTACTGGTTGGTGATGGCTTTGAGCACCGGCTGGCCCAAACCTTGAACGCCGATCATGGATGCAATCACGACCATGGACAGCGCCAGCATGATGGTTTGGTTCACACCACCCATGATGGTGGGCAGCGCCAAAGGCAATTGCACTTGGGTCATTTTTCGCCAACGCGTGGAACCAAAGGCGTCCGCAGCCTCCAGCACGTCTGGATCGACCAAGCGGATGCCCAAATTGGTGAATCGAATCATCGGCGCCACCGCGTAAATCACCACCGCAATCAAGCCTGGCACTTTGCCGATGCCCAGCAGCATCACCACCGGAATCAGGTAAACGAAACTGGGCATGGTTTGCATGACGTCCAGAATCGGATTGACGATGGACTGCACGCGGTCTGAGCGGCTCATCAAGATGCCAATCGGCAGGCCCACGGAAATCGCCACGACGGTGGAGACGAAAATCATCGACACGGTTTTCATGGTGTCTGCCCACATGCCGAAATAGCCGATCAGCAACAGCGCGATGGTGGCCCCCACCACAATGCGCACCGAGCGGGTGCCCCACCAGACCAAGCCCAAAATCATCCCCATGATCAGCCACCACGGCGATTGGGACAAAAAGCGCTCGGAATAAATCAAAAACATTTTCAGTGGATGAAACACCTGTTCGAGTGCATCGCCCCACTCGCGGGTGAAGCCGCGAAAGCTCTCGTCAATCGCTTTCTTCAACATGCGCAGCGTGCTGTTGTCTAACGCAGGGAATTTGGTCAACCAATCCATAACGTCCTCCTTGTTGTTGTGTCTAACGCTGTGCTGAACGCACCGCGCATGGGTTCAAGCACCTGCACGCGACACACGGCACGCAGGCGCGGGCTGAACGCAGGGGGGGGCCATGGCGTCACAGCCAGAGCGGTTTGTGCCAGGCCCAAACCGCCAGCGCCCTCGCGAATGTGACGAGGGCGCTGGGCGGAGGCCGAAATGGCTTCGGCCAGCAGGTTCAGCCTTTGATGCGGCGCGATTTACAGCGCCTTTTTGATCTTGGCCGCCACATCGGCGCTGACCCAAGCGCCCCACACCTGGGGATAGTTCTTCAAAAAGTGCACCGCGCCATCTTCTCCGGTGGCTTGGTTGTCGCTCATCCAAGCCAAAACCTCGTTCACGGTGGCATTGCCCCAGGCGCGCTTGGTCAAATAGGTGTAGGCCTCACCACCACGCTTTTTGAAGCTGCTGGTGACGATGGTGAAGACCTTGGCCCGCGCCCAATCGTTTTTCTGGGGGTTGGCGCAATCGGCCTTGCCGTTGCAGGATTCCCATGCCTTGCTGTCGTGCGGCACACCAGCGTCCAGCTTCATCATTTTGTACTTGCCCAAGATGGAGGTCGGCGCCCAGTAGTAACCCAACCAACCTTGCTTGCGCTCGTAGGCTTTGGCAATTGATCCGTCCAAACCCGCAGCCGAACCCGTGTCAACCAGGGTGAAGCCTTTGCCCTCAGCGCCCCAGGCTTTGAATGCATTGGCCGTAGACAGCTGACAGTTCCAGCCCGACGGGCAGTTGTGCACTGCGCCCTTTTTGTCGTCTTCTGGCGCCGGGAACAACTTGGGCTGCTTCAGCGCGTCGTCAATGGTTTTGATTTCGGGGTGTGCGTCAGCGATGTACTGGGGGATCCACCAGCCCTCGACGCCACCGTCAGACAGCGACTCGGCTGCGTAAACCAAACGCCCTTCTTTGACGGCCTTGTCGATGGGCTCGCGCACCGAGTTGATCCACATTTCCGGTGCGATGTCCGGCTGACCCTTTTCGGTCATGGAGGTCATGGTCGGCATGGTGTCACCGGGCACAACCTCCACGTCACAGCCGTAACCCTCGCTCAAAATCAGCTTGTCGATTTGCGCCAGCACCTCGGCCGACTGCCAGTTCATGCTGGCGACACTCACAGAGCCGCAAGCGGCTTGCGCCTGAGCGGCCACACCCAACACGGCGGCGCTCATGGCGCCTTTGATCCACATCGATTTTTTCATTAATCACTGCTCCTTCATGCATTGAACACAGCAGTGGCGGCCCAAGGTCCCGCCTTGAAGCAGGACTTTGGGGCGCCACTCATGAGGCTCTTAATATATAGCAAGATCTAAAACCCATTAATCAACGATGTTTTTAAATATATAGATCGAATCACGCAGCGAATCCGTTGCAAAGGATTGACCCGGCGCCCAGCACGGGCGCCTGAGCCCCGGCACAATGCGCCCCATGTCATTTGCTCAAGAACCCCCTTACCGCCACGGCCAAGCGGCCCGTACAGCCATCATTTGGTGCAACCTGGGCACACCCGAGGCACCCACAGCGGGTGCCTTGCGACGCTATCTGGGTGAATTCCTCAGTGACCATCGGGTGGTCGCAATCCCCAAAGCCATCTGGGGGTTGATCCTGCACGGCATCATCTTGCGCGTGCGCCCGGCCAAGTCGGCCGCGAAATACGCCTCGATATGGACCCCTGAAGGCTCGCCACTGAAAGTCATCAGCGCCGCCCAGGCCGAGGCGCTGGAGGCACAGTTGCGACAGCTCGGCCATGAGGTGAGCGTGCACTTGGCCATGCGCTACGGGCAACCCAGCGTGGCCAGCGCCATTGACGAGGCCAAAAGCCAAGGCGCGCAGCGCATTTTGGTCTTGCCCGCCTACCCGCAGTACAGCGGCACCACCACGGCCAGCGTGTTCGATGCGGTCTACGCTTGGGCACGAAAGAGCCGCTGGATACCCGAGTTGCGCTTCGTCAACCAGTACCACGACCACCCCGCCTACATCCGCGCCGTCCAGCAGGCCACCGGACAGGTGCGGCTGTACGACAATGAAATAGCACACGCCCGGCGGCTGGCTGTCGCTGGCTACACCG
>JALRFN010000110.1 GCA_023268425.1 Burkholderiaceae bacterium
CCATAACGGCTGACGCCACCGTACTCCGCAGAGATGCCCAAAGCCGTGCGCAAACGCAGCGCACCCAGGGCTTTCTCGGTCACGGTCAACTTCAAGAGTTGGCGGCCTTCAGCGTCTGGCAACAAGGCGTAGCTGATGCGCTCGAAATCGCCCTCGGCGTACAACAAGTCGATCAAACGCTCGGCTTCGGCGGGTGAAAACGGCTGCCCCACCATCGGCGACATCAGGCGCTCGACATGCGCACTGGGTACCACCTCATTGCCCTCGACCAAGACACGTGTAATCACCCGCCCCGCTTGCGCAGACGCTTGGCTGCTCAGGTCTGGGCCACGGGGTGCGGGCGCAGGCAACTGCGCCGCCTGCTGGGCCAGCGCGGCAAAACCTTGGTTTTGCGCGTCCACCGCCACTTGACCACCCGCAACGATCTCACGGGCCTTGTCAAAGTCAGCAAAGCCATAACCGCTGAGGCGTATGGGCACGCCCACGTCACCCGGGCGCATCAACGCCAAATTGCGCTGCTCGTTTTGCCGAATCAAGATGTCCAACATGCGATTGGCCACCGCAAAAGCGTTGCTGGGTGTGTCCGCCAGGTCGCTGTCGTCGTTGTGGTCGAAGTAAGAGACCACCAAGGTCTCTGCCCCTTCGTCCAGCGCGACCTGCACCGGAATGTTGGCCACCAAGCCACCGTCCACATACAGCGTGTCGTCCACCTTCACCGGCGAAAACACCGCAGGCGCGGCCATGCTGGCGCGAATCGCCAAGGACAGCGAACCCCGGTCAAACACTTGTTGCGCGCCGTCGCTGTAGCGCGTGGCCACAGCGCGGAATGGAATTTTCAAGTCATCGAAGTCCATTTGCGTGGGCCACGGCGCGGTCAAGCGTTGCAGCAAGGCCAAGAAGTGCTGGCCGTCGCTCAAGCCCAATGACAGCGTGGCCGAGCCGTCCCGCACCCCGAACTCCAAGGCGCTGGGATAGTTGCGCTCGTAGGCTCGCGCCTCCACGGTCAGGCTGGTGCGCTCGATGGTGTCAAACACGGTGTACGGCACATCGGTGGCTTCGATGACGCGGGTGATTTCTTCCACCCCCATGCCGCTGGCGTAAAGACCGCCGACCACCGCGCCCATGCTGGTGCCCACGATGCGTTGGATGGGGACGCCATCTTGCTCCAAGCGGCGCAAGACCGCCAAGTGCGCAAAGCCCTTGGCACCGCCACCGGCCAAAACCACCACCACCCCAGGGCGTGCAGGTTTGGCGCCACTGGGCTCACCCAAACCAGGGGTCGCCGCGTGCGCGATGGCACAGCCCCAAGCCCACAGCGCCAACAACACGCCCTTCAACAGCCATACTTGATCGTTCTTCACCTGACACCTCCCTCAATTAACCCCATTGGCGTACAAGCGATCTTAACGAACGCATGAAAAAACCCGCCGAAGCGGGTCTCGCGTGAGCATCCCTTGCCTGGGTCAGTCCAGCAGCGACAAATCGCGCACCGCGCCTTTGTCGGCCGAGGTCGCCAATTTGGCGTAAGCCTTGAGCGCGGCCGACACCTTGCGCGGGCGCTCTTGTGCGGGCTTCCAGCCCTTGGCGTCTTGTTCGGCGCGGCGCTTGGCCAGTTCCTCGTCAGACACCAACACGTCGATGCGGCGGTTGGGAATGTCGATGCGGATGCGGTCGCCGTTTTGCACCAAACCGATGTTGCCGCCCGCTGCGGCTTCGGGCGAGCAGTGACCTATCGACAAGCCCGAAGTGCCGCCCGAGAAACGGCCATCGGTCAACAGCGCACAGGCTTTGCCCAAGCCCTTGGACTTGATGTAACTGGTTGGGTACAGCATCTCTTGCATGCCGGGGCCGCCTTTGGGGCCTTCGTAGCGCACCACGACCACGTCACCGGCGACCACTTGGTCGTTCAGGATGTGTTGCACGGCTTCGTCTTGTGACTCGACCACGTGGGCCGGGCCCTCAAACACCAACAAGCTATCGTCCACACCTGCAGTTTTGACCACACAACCGTCTTGCGCGATGTTGCCGGTCAACACGGCCAAGCCGCCTTCTTTGGAAAACGCGTGCTCATACGAGCGAATGCACCCACCCGCACGGTCGGTGTCCAGCGTGGGCCAACGCTCGGCCTGACTGAATGCCACTTGAGATGGCACACCCGCAGGCCCGGCCTTGTAGAAGGTTTGCACAGCCTCGTCGCTGTTGCGCATGATGTCCCACTGCGCCAAGGCTTCGCCCATGCTGGGCGCGTGCACCGTGGGCACATCGGTGTGCAGCTTGCCCGCACGCTCCAACTCACCCAAGATGGCCATGATGCCGCCGGCGCGGTGCACGTCCTCGATGTGGTACTTCTGCGTGTTGGGCGCCACCTTGCACAACTGCGGCACGCTGCGCGACAAGCGGTCAATGTCGGTCATGGTGAACGAGATCTCGGCCTCTTGCGCAATCGCCAGCAGGTGCAAGATGGTGTTGGTCGAGCCGCCCATGGCGATGTCCAGCGTCATCGCGTTCTCAAAAGCTTTGAAACCCACGGCGCGCGGCAGGACCGAAGCGTCGTCTTGCTCGTAATAACGCTTGGCCAAATCCACAATCAAATGCCCTGCGCGCTTGAACAACAACTCGCGGTCGGCGTGGGTGGCCACCACCGTGCCGTTGCCCGGCAGCGCCAGCCCCAAGGCCTCGGCCAAACAGTTCATGGAGTTGGCCGTGAACATGCCAGAGCACGAACCGCACGTTGG
>JALRFN010000124.1 GCA_023268425.1 Burkholderiaceae bacterium
AATGTCAAACCCGCCGCTAAACTTGTGATTGTCCCCGCGAATTACAATCCCTCGAACTTTACTCGACTCCTGCGCCTCACGAAGGTTCTTCTCCAACCCCTGCAAAACTGGTATCGCCAGGGCATTCACCGGCGGGTTCACCATGGGTGGCTTCACGGGTTTGATGCTCTCGATGGCACCGCTGGACCAAGCCCTGCACGACACCTACTTCGTGGTGGCTCACTTCCACTACACCATGGTGGCTGGCTCCTTGTTTGCTCTGTTTGGTGGCTTCTATTACTGGGCGCCCAAGTGGTCTGGCGTGATGTACAACGAGTTCCGCGGCAAGTTGCACTTTTGGGTCTCGCTGATTTCCTTCAACGTGACCTTCTTCCCCCAGCACTTCTTGGGGCTGGCCGGTATGCCCCGCCGTTATGCCGACTACCCCGCGCAATTCGCTGACTTCAATATGCTGTCGTCGATTGGTGCCTTTACCTTCGGCATCACGCAGGTCTTGTTCTTCTTGTTCATCGTCATCCCCGTGATGCGTGGTCATGGCGAAAAGGCTGCGCAACGTCCTTGGGACGCCGCCAAAGGCTTGGAATGGGAAGTGCCCTCGCCGGCGCCCTTCCACACCTATGAGACGCCGCCCAAGTTGGACGAAACCGCAACCCGCGTGATCGGTTGATGTCACGGCAACATGATGGAAGGTAAGCGAAAAGCCAACCTCCGCTTGGCATTGATCCTCGCGTCCTGCGCGGCGATCTTTGCCTTGGGTTTCGTGGGCAAAGTCTGGTTATTGGGTGGTTAAGTCATGGCTGTAGGCGCGCAAAACAAGGGCATGCTGTTCAAGCTCGGGGTGATTACCCTGGCGATGTTTGGTTTCGGCTACGCATTGGTTCCCCTGTACAACGCGATTTGTGATTTGACGGGCCTCAACGTGTTGGCGACCTTGGAACAGGAGTCCTCGGGCGCTGGTGCCTTGAACCCTGAAAACACCCAAGTGGACACCAGCCGTCGCATCACGGTTGAATTCGACACCAACGTGCGCGGCATGTGGGCCTTCAAGCCTGCGGTGCGCACCTTGGAGGTGCATCCCGGCGAAATGGCGTCGGTCATGTACGAGTTCCAAAACATCCAACCCCGTGAAATGTCTGCGCAAGCGATTCCTAGCTACGCCCCGAAAGTGGCTGCGCAGTATTTCCACAAAGTTGAATGTTTCTGCTTCAACCAGTACGACCTCAAGCCTGGCGAAAAGAAAAATTGGCCAGTGACCTTTGTGGTGGATCCCAAGCTGCCCAAAGGCGTGACCACGATTACCCTGTCCTACACCTTCTTTGAGGTGGGTGCAGGCGTGCCACCGGCGCCTCAAGCCAGCGTCGAAGCCACATCGGCGGAGGCGTCGTGAGTTCTGTTCGATCAAACGGGCAAGGCGACGCACCACCTGCCAAAGCGGGTTGGTGGATCACAGTCAGCGCCATTTTGTGGGCCTTTTTGGGGGTTCGCCGAAAGGCGGACTTTGAAAAAGATATCGGGCGACTGAGCCCCATGCACATTGCCATCGTGGGTGCGATTGGCGGTGTGGTGTTTGTATTGGTATTGGTGGCCATCGTGGCCTGGGTCGTTGGGGATATGCCAAGCGCTGCCCCAGTGTAAGAATTGAAACGCATTTGAGAAAAGACCGATAGGAGTCGAGATGTCTGCAGCAACGCATGGTCAAACGCCGTATTACTTTGTCCCGGGGCCTTCCAGCCACCCGGTGATGGCGTCGATTGGCCTGTTTTTTGTGATTTTGGGCGCCGGCCAATGGATCAACGGCCATGACTGGGGCAAGTACTCCTTGGCCTTTGGTTTGGTTTGGTGGCTGGCCACTTTGTGGCGTTGGTTTGCCGATTCCATTCGCGAGTCTGAAGGCGGCCTCTACAGTGATCGCATTGACGTGTCTTATCGCTGGAGCATGTCATGGTTCATCTTCTCTGAAGTGATGTTTTTCGGTGCCTTCTTCTCGGCCTTGTGGTGGGCGCGTTCGCACTCCATGCCCCAGTTGGCTGATCCGATCCATGACATCTTGTGGCCTAATTTCCAGTCAGTTTGGCCGACCAAGGCTGTTGGCGTGACGGGATCACCTGCGGATACCGTGGATGCCTTCCAAACCATGACACCCTTCTGGTTGCCCACGATCAACACGGCTTTGTTGTTGACCTCTGGCGTGACCTTGACCATTGCGCACCACGCCATCCAAGCCGGTAACCGTGGCAAAACGATTGCGTTCATGTGGATGACCGTGCTGTTGGGCGTGGTGTTCTTGTTTGTCCAAGGCTATGAGTACCACCATGCGTGGACCGAGATGAACCTGACCATGGCCTCTGGCATGTACGGCTCGACCTTCTATTTGCTCACGGGCTTCCATGGTTTTCACGTGTTTGTCGGCATGCTGATGTTGTTGGTCATCACCTTGCGTTTGCAAAAGGGTCACTTCAGCAAGGAGCGCCACTGTGGTGTTGAAG
>JALRFN010000215.1 GCA_023268425.1 Burkholderiaceae bacterium
CATGCAGGTCAAGTCACAACCCGCGCCAATCGCTGCACCGTTGACCGCCGCGATGGCAGGCACTTCCAAAGCCATCATGGCGCGGGGAATGCGCTGAATGCCGTGCCGGTAGCCGTTGCGCAACTGCGCGGGCGAACCACCGAACATGCCCGCTTTGTCGCGCATGTGTTTGACGTTGCCGCCCGACGAAAATGCGCTGCCAGAGCCGGTCAAGATCACCGCGCGTACCGTGTGATCGGCGTTGGCTTGGGCCACCGCCGCCTCAAAGGCCTCGATCATGTCGGCGTCCGAGATCGGGTTGCGGGTCTCGGGTCGGTTCAAGGTCCAGGTCATCACATGGCCTTGTTGTTCAATCAGCAGTGCATCGTTCATGGCTTTTCCCCGAATGTTCATGTCGCGCGCACCATAGCACCGCCAGTCACGGGCCCGTGTTGCCCAGACGACGGCCACATCACCTGCGCGACTGCAAGCACCTTGCGTGCCCGCGATACTGCGCGAAATGCAAACCACCCCTGCCCCCATTGACCCCAGCGTACTCAAGCGCGTGCTGTGGGCGCTGATGTTTGGCAATGTGGTGATTGGCACAGGGGTCATGGTGGTGCCCGGCACCTTGAACGACATCGCGTCTTCTTTGAATGTCTCGGTGGGTGTCGCAGGGCAGATCATCTCCAGCGCCGGCTTGTTCATGTGCATTGGCGCCCCTGGCTTGGCCATGCTGGTGGGCTCTTGGGATCGGCGCTGGCTGTTGCCCGCCGTCATGCTTTGGTATGGCTTGACCCATTGGCTGTGCATTGCGGCACAAAGCTACACCGAGCTGTTGCTGCTGCGCTTGCTCGCCATGGTGGGGCCCGCCCTGTTCACCCCGCAAGCAGCCGCCACCGTCAGCCAAATCGTGCCGCTGGAAAAGCGCGCGCGCGCCATGTCCTTGGTCTTTCTGGGTTGGTCGGTGGCCTCGGTCATGGGCGTGCCTTTGGGTGCTTGGTTGGGCGGCCACTTTGGTTGGCGCAGCGCCTTTGCCTTGGTGGGGGCCTTGGGGGTGCTCAACGCGATCTGGCTTTGGCGGGTGTTGCCCGGGCCCATCAAACCGCCCCCCATGTCGTTTGCAGCCTGGGGACAGGTCTTTCGTCACCGCATCTTGATGCAAACCGTTGCCATCACCTTGATCGTGGGCAGCGGGCAATTCATCTTGTTTGCCTATTTCGCGCCCTACCTGACGACATACATGCAGGCCACACCCAGTGACCTGGCTTTGTTCTACGCCAGCAACGGGGCCCTGGGTTTTCTGGGCATGATCGTGCTGACCAAGCGCATCGACCGCATCGGTCCGGCCCCCATCGTGACCTTGTCGATCTTGGCCTTCATCTTCACGTCTGTGCTGTGGGGCCTGGCCTCAGGCATCGCCAGCGCCATCTTGGTCATCAGCCCTTGGGCCTTGGTGGGGTTTGCCTGGAACTCGTCACAGCAAGCGCGCCTGGCGGCCATCGTGCCACACGCCGCCAGCGCGTCAATCGCCCTCAACACCTCAGCGATTTATTTGGGTCAAGCCGTGGGCGCTGGCATTGGTGGGTGGTTGATCGTGCACGAGCAAATGGTCAATTTGCATTGGGCCACCGTGGTGTTTTTGCTCGGCGCACTGCTGTTGAACCGCAAGCTGCGACAGCGCGACGGGGTTTGATCGCACGCCTCAATGCGGCCGGTGGCGCCGGCGCACCACGCCACGGTAAAGCGCTTGAAACACCACCGCACCCAAGCCCGCGCCCAGCACCATCAAAGGCTCATTGGCCGCGTAAATGGGCCATTGGTTGAGCCACCAGCCCAAAGCCGCGCCCCAAGCAATGAACGCAAAAAAACCCAGCCAAAAGAACAAGTGACGCAACCACATGGGGGTTTGCCACGTGAAGTTGAACTCCACGTCCAAGAGCAAACGTGTCAACACCGCAGCCACCCAAATCAAGATGGCGTAAACCAGCAACGCGAAGGTCAGCGCACCGCTGGATGCGTGAAGCCACGAACGCTGGCAAACCAAGAGTTGCAAACCCTCAAACCAAACCGACATCTTTGCTCTCGCTCAAACACGGGTCAGCAAGCGCCAAACATCTGCTGAACTTGGCGTTTCGCACGCCGACACCATCAGGTGTCCGTTGACACGCGAATGGTGGGGAAGGTGTGACTGTAATCTTTGCTCTTGGTCGCCAACCGCGCAGCCACCTGCAACGCCACTTGGGCGTAGGTTTGGCTCAACTCGCTGCCCGCATCGACTGCCACCGTGGGCTTGCCCGCGTCAGCGTCTTCCCGGATTTGGCGATTCAACGGCAACGCCCCCAGGTACGGCAGGCCCTTCTCGGCGGCCATGGCTTGACCGCCGCCGCTGCCAAAAATCGCCTCTTGGTGTCCGCAGTTGGGGCAACAGTACATGGCCATGTTTTCCACCACGCCCAGCACCGGCACACTGACCTTGTCAAACATCGCAATCGCCTTGATGGCATCGGCCAGCGCCATGTCTTGCGGCGTCGTCACAATCACCGCACCGGTGACGGGCATGCGCTGGGCCAGCGAGAGCTGAATGTCGCCGGTGCCTGGCGGCAAATCGACGATCAAGTAGTCCAGGTCGTCCCAAGCGGTTTGCCGAAACAACTGCTCCAAAGCCTGCACCGCCATGGGCCCACGCCAAATCAGCGCGCTGTCTGCCGGCACCAGAAAACCCACCGACATGAGCTGCAACCCATGCGCTTGCAGCGGCAACATCATCTTGTCGGCATTGGCCTCGGGCTTTTGGTTCACGCCCATCAAGGTGGGCACGCTGGGGCCGTAAATGTCGGCGTCGAGCAAACCCACGCGCGCGCCTTGCGCGGCCAGCGCCAGCGCCAAATTGGCCGACACCGTGCTCTTGCCGACACCGCCCTTGCCAGAGCCCACAGCGATCACGTTCTTGACGCCTGGAATGGTCTGCACGCCACCTTGCACTTGGTGCGCGATGACCGCGTGACTCAAATTCAAGTGCAATGCGGTGCCGCCCAAGTCCTCAGCCAGCGCTGTTTGCATGCGCGCCAACCAAGCGGCGTGCTCACGCCCACAGGGGTAGCCCAAACACAAATCAACCACCAACTCACCACCGCGTTCGCGGCAGCTGAGCTGGGCTTTGTCTTGAGACAGACTGCGACCCGTCAAAGGGTCGATCAAGGCCAGCAAAGTGGCTTGGTAGGCAGAAACATCCATAGCGCGTTCATCCGTGGTGTCAACAAAACCCGCATTGTCGACCAAGGCCAACGCCCACGGCGCAGGCGGGGTCACCCGGGCGGCGACGCGTCCGGGTGGTTTCGGTCAAATGACGTGGTTGGCATCCACAATGGTTGACTGAATTAACAACTGCGCATACGAACCGTTCTCGTACACGTGGTAGCTGCTGGTGCCGTCGCTGACCGTGCCCACGTCAGTCCACGTCCCACCCGAGAGCGTCACCGTGTCGGCGGCATCGCCCTTGATCGCCACTTGGTGTTTGCCCACCGTCGCGCCCAAGGCCGTGCCGCTGAGGTTACTCCAACCATTGCCGGTGTTGAACAAGTTGGTACCACTCATGTCCAGCACATCCCTCAAGCCAATGTTGAGCGCGTTCGTGCCCATGTCTGTGGCCATGTCAATGCGTTCAATTGACTCGATGCGACTGTTGATGTCGCTGCCGGCACCCGCATTGCGGATGGCCGTCAGGTCCAGGCTGGCTCCTGCGCTGATTTGCAAGGTGTCAATGCCCGTGCCACCGTCCACAGTCGCGCGCGTGCTGCCCGTCACCGAGTTGCTACTTAAGTTGCTCACATCCGCGGCGTTCAACACCACCACGTCGTCACCTGCGCCAGCAAAGAAACGATCCACACCACCATTACCCGTCAAGGTGTCAGCGCCGCTGGAACCAATCAAGGCCTCGCTGCCATTGGTGCCGGTGAACGTGCCACTGCCTTGCACCGCACTGCTGAGCCAGGTCTCGTTACCCAAGACCAAGTACACCGCACCCGCATTGGTTTTGCCATTGGCGTCAACGCCATAGGCCCCAATCAGCAAGTCGGTCAAGCCGTCGCCGTTGTAGTCACCGTGACCCGCCAATGTGGTGCCTGCGTAGTCATTGGCACTCAGGCCGGTGATTCGGAAGCCGCCCCCTGGATTGGTGGCCAGGGTTTCCAGATTGATGTCGCTGTGGCCCGTCTGGCCGTACACCACATACACCGAGCCTGAGGTGCTGGGCGCGCCTGTCGCCGTGCCAGAGTTGGACGAGACCAACAAATCATCCAACCCGTCGCCGTTGAAATCGCCGATGCCATTCACACTGTGGTAATTGGTGTCCCCCGTGCCTTTGGTGATCTTGAAGCCCAGGCTGGCGATGTCGGTGGTGACGTTCACCGTGGTGCGTCCGTTGGGCGCACCAAAGATCACGTAGGTGTCGCCGGCGCCGTAGTACTCGCTGACGATGAGGTCAGCGTATCCGTCACCGTTGACATCGCCCGCCGAGGCCACGTCGTGTCCAATTCGCGGACCACCGAAAGCGTGGCTGGACGCGGTGATGGCAAAGCCTTGCGTGCCGTTGGTGATGTTCGACAAACTCAAGCTGCTGGGTGGCGTCGTGGTGCCGTACACCACATAGGCCTGACCAATGCCGCCGTTGCCATCAGGTTCACCAATGATGACGTCGGCCAAACCATCGCCGTTGACATCGCCCGCTGCGGCCACGCGCTCACCGTTGCCACTGGTCGTGTTGAGCAAGACCACGCCTTTGCTGCCCAAAGACGCCAAATCGGTGGCGGAAGTGTCGCTGCTGTTGGTGCGACCAAAGATCAAATAGGTCTTGGCGCCACTGGAGTTGCCGGCGGGGTTGTCGCGCATGCTGGCCGAGACGATGAAGTCGTTCACACCGTCGCCGTTGAAGTCGCCAACACCTTCGATATCACCGCCCAGGCTGTCACCCGCTGACGCGCCGTAGAGCCAGTAACCACCCGTACCAGCGCGAAGGTCCGAGGCCTCCACCGCCGTGCCGCTGGCCTTGCCGTAGATCACGTAGGCCGCACCGTTGTTGGCGCGAGCCAACGATGGGTTGCTTGGATTCGGCAGATCAGAGCCGTCGGAGCCCACCACGATGTCGGCCAGGCCGTCGCCGTTGATGTCACCCACACCCGACACCGAAGACCCCAGGTAGTCGCTATCCGTCAAGCCATTGATGACAAAACCACCGTTGCCCGCACGCACTTCAGCCAGCGTGCGATCACCCACATCCGTGCCGCCGAACACCACGTAGGTCGTGCCCGCGTTGCTGCCATTGGTGTCGGCGTTTCTCGCGCTCACCGCGAAATCGTCAAAGCCGTCGCCGTTGA
>JALRFN010000239.1 GCA_023268425.1 Burkholderiaceae bacterium
GGGCACACCGGCGATGCGTTGGGCCAGCGCCATGGTCTCGGCCTCCAGTTGATCCACGGGCACGACGCGGTTGGCCAGCCCCCATTCGGCCGCGAGGCGGCCGTCGATCATGTTGCCGGTGAACATCAGCTCTTTGGCGCGGGTGGGCCCGAGGCGGTAGGTCCACATGGCCGTGGTCGGGCAACCCCACACCCGGGTGGGCATGTAGCCGATGCGCGCATCTTCGGCCATCACCAGCAAGTCGCAGCTCAGCGCGATGTCGCTGCCACCGGCCACCGCTGCGCCGTGCACTTTGGCGATGGTGGGTTTGCGACAGCGCCACAGGCTCATGAAGTCTTCGGTGTTGCGCTTCATGTAGGCGTAATCGACCATCGGGTCCCAAGGGTAGGACTCTTGTTGGCACGGGTGCTCGATGTGTTCTTGCGCGGTTTCAGCCAAGTCGTAACCGCCGCAAAAGCCTTTGCCCGCACCTTCGACCACGATGACGTGGATGTCCGCGTTGGCCTCGGCCCACTCCACGGCGGCGCGGATCTCGCGCGGCATGTCGTCGTTGATGGCGTTGAAGCGCTCAGGGCGGTTCAAGACCAAGCGCGCAATGCGCGGGTGTGTGGGGTCGGCGTCGATGTGCAGGGTCGAGAACGTGGGCATGCAGATGGCTCCTTGAAATGCAAAAACCGCGCCTCAAGCGCGGTTCGGTGAATGGGGCAGGGTTCAGGTCGCGTGGTCTGAACCCATGCGCTCCAGCTTGCGCAGCAGCGCTGGCCAGGCCAGTTGGGCGCCTTGGCCCACGGTGGCTTGGTCCATGATCATGGTGTTGTCGCTGCTGACTTTGGGGTTGATGTGGTGCACTTGACCTGCGCTCAACGCGTCCACTTGGATGCGGCAGGTGCTCTCGAAGGTGTACATGTTCAAAAACGCGTCGGGGATGCTCTTGCCCACAGTCAACAAGCCGTGGTTGCGCAGCATCAGGTAATGCGCCGTGCCCAAGTCGGCTTGCAGGCGGGGGATCTCGTCGCCCCGCAGCGCCACGCCCTCGTAGTCGTGGTAGGCCAGCGAGCCCAGCACAAAGGTCGATTGTTGGCTGATCGGCAGCACCCCGCAGGCTTGCGCACTCACGCCAACACCTGCGCGGCTGTGGGTGTGCAACACGCATTGGGCGTCCTCGCGAATGGCGTGAATCGCGCTGTGGATGGTGAAACCCGCAGGGTTGACCGGGAATGGGCTGTCTTGCACCTTGTTACAGGCCATGTCGATTTTGACCAGGCTGGAGGCGGTGATTTCATCGAACATCAGCCCGTAGGGGTTGATCAAAAAGTGGTGCTCGCCATTGCACAACTGATCGGGGATGCGCGCGCTGATGTGGGTGAACACCAAATCGCTCCACCCGTATGCCGCCACCAACCGGTAACAGGCGGCCAGGTCGCAGCGCAGCTTCCATTCGTCGGGGTGCACGCTGTCTTTGAGGGAAGGGATGTTCATGGGGCTCTCCAAATGTGATGCCGCCATGCTCCCGCGCTGGGCACTTGCGCGCTGTCACCGCCCCGACAACTCTCGGGTAAACCCTCGCTGGCGAAAGGCCGGGCACAAAAAAACCACCCGCTGGGGTGGTTCTTGAGGCAGGCCACATTTGCCCTCAGAGTGCGGCTCGCTCGGCGTTGCTGGCTTCGAATTGTGGGCTGGCTGAGTCCACGCCCAACAAGCGAAACAAGGGGCACCAGCCGACAAAGCCCAAGATGACTGGGATGAAGCCCAGCCAGGCCCAAGCACCCGCGCGGTCAGCCACCGCCAACAAAATCAGAACCAGGCCACCCAAAATGCGCAGACCTCTGTCAAAGCCACCGATGTTGCGATTCACGTCCAAACTCCCAAGGGTCTTCCAAGAATGTTGGTATTTTCCCTAGGTTTTGGCGGCTGGCTTTGACAAATGTCGTGTTGCGGGCAAGAAACACCCATGCGTTTGCTGCGGCGCAACATATCCGCCAACTTTGCGCGGCGTGAAGCCCCCAGCCGCTGGCGCGCTTCAGGGTTTTTTGAGGCTGCAGGTGTTGATGCCCAGCATCGAGTACGGCGGACACCAACCCAGGGCGCCGGTCGCCAGAGGCACCAGGCCCAACCAGCCCCAGAGGCCAATTTGGCCGCTGAGCGTCAGCCCAATTAAGACCAAGCCCAAAACGATGCGGATGATGCGGTCGAGACCGCCGACGTTGTTTTTCATGTTGCCCCCTTGAAAGTGATGGTGAGTCAGCATTATTCGCCGAAACCGCCGTTTGTGCCTTGACAAAAATCTGCCCGGACGCCTGCGCTGCGCTCGCTTGTTCAGGGGCACGGGCGGGTGGCGGTCTCCAAGTGGCTGAGGAACACCAATGCGTGCTCGCGGCTACTGCCGCACATTTCCTCGCTGGGCTGCAGGGCGGCACAGACCACAGGGCGCTGGGCTTGCCCAAACAGTGTGCAGCGCAGCGTTGCATCCAAATGCCCACAGGCCTGCCCCGCAGGCTTGCCCGAGGGGTGAGCGGGCGTGGGGCTGCTGATGGAAGGCGCGATGCAGCATGCCGCACAGCCGGGGCGGCAGGCGTGGGCGGTGGCGGTTGGGGTGGGCATGCCCCGATTGTCGGCCGGTTTGCCCTGTTCGGCGGTGCGGTCATGTGCGGTGCTCACCGCAGCCAAAGGCCCCAGCGGCTTACACTCGGGCCTGCCGCTTTTAGGGTCCCCACCGTGTCCGACGTCTCGACTTTCCCCCGCAACGCCAAGCCCATCACGGCCTACCGCCCTTACTGGGCGAAACGCTTTGGTGTCGCCAAATTTTTACCGACCAGTCGCGAGGAGATGGACGCACTGGGTTGGGACTCGTGTGACATCGTCCTGGTCACCGGCGATGCTTACGTGGACCACCCCAGCTTTGGCATGGCGGTGATTGGCCGTGTGCTGGAGGCCCAAGGCTTTCGCGTGGGCATCATTGCCCAGCCCGATTGGCAAAGTGCCGAGGCCTTTCAAGCGCTGGGGCGTCCAAATTTGTTTTGGGGCGTGACGGCGGGCAACATGGATTCGATGATCAACCACTACACGGCTGATCGAAAAATCCGCAGCGACGACGCCTACACCCCAGGTGGCGTGGCCGGCAAGCGCCCAGACCGCGCAGCCCTGGTCTATGCGCAGCGCTGTCGCGAGGCGTTCAAAGACGTGCCCATCATCTTGGGCGGCATCGAGGGCAGCCTGCGCCGCATCGCGCACTATGACTATTGGCAAAACAAGGTGCGTCGCTCCATTGTGGTCGACAGCAAATGCGACCTCTTGCTTTACGGCAACGCCGAGCGCGCCTTGGTGGAGATTGCGCACCGCTTGGCCAAAGGCGAAGACGTGCGCGACATCAGTGACGTGCGTGGCACGGCTTTTGTGCAGCGAGAAGCGCGCCCCGACTGGCTGGAAATCGACTCCACCGAGGTCGACACCCCTGGGCGCGTTGAGGCCCACGTCAACCCCTATGTCATGACCTCGCAAGCCGACGCTGCTTGTGCCAGCGACGCCCCCAATGGCAGCGAGCAGGGTGCTGTGCAAGTCGTGGCGATGCCCGTGAGCCTGCGCGGCAAAGGCGTGCAAGTGCCTGAGCGCGAGCGCTCGGTGATTCGCCTGCCGTCCTATGAGCAGGTCAAAGCCGACCCGGTGCTTTACGCCCACGCCTCGCGCGTGCTGCACCTGGAGACCAACCCGGGTAACGCTCGGGCTCTGGTGCAAGCACACGGCAGCGGCCCGACGGCGCGCGATGTGTGGTTGAACCCGCCGCCCATTCCGTTGACCACTGCCGAAATGGACTGGGTGTTTGGCTTGCCTTATGCGCGCAGCCCTCATCCCAGCTACGCCGACGCGCAGGGTCGACACGACGGCGAGACCAAGATCCCGGCTTGGGAAATGATTCGCTTCTCGGTGAACATCATGCGCGGCTGTTTCGGAGGCTGCACCTTTTGCTCGATCACCGAGCACGAG
>JALRFN010000240.1 GCA_023268425.1 Burkholderiaceae bacterium
CAACACACGACGCTACCTGTGCGCACTGCAAGACGCCGTGCTGGAAGCCCTGGGGCGTGGTGAGACGGCCAGCAGCGTATCGACTTTGCCGCTGCCCGAGTTCAGCGATTGGGCGGGCTACGCCAGCCGACAAGGCTTCAACACCCAACGCGCCTGGCGCGAGATCGAAAGCGCCTGGATGCAAGGCACCGTGCAGCCCTGCACGGCGCTGGAAGAAGCCCCAAATTGAAAGCGCGACAGGCCAGCGCCGGCCACAGGCGAGGCCACCGCTCGTCTTCAAACCGAGTGATGGTCGAACGCCAAGTCCAAACGCACCAAACCGGCGATCACCGGCGTCAACCGCCCACGCATGCGCCGACCTCAGTGCAAAACGTCAGGCGGCAGTTGGTCGCGCTTGCGGTAGATGGTGTTGCGCGACACCCCCAAAAGCTTGGCCGCCGCAGACACATTGCCCTGGCACTGCCGCAAGGCATCGGCCATGGCCTGCAAAGCCACATCGCCCAAGGTAGCTGGGCTGGCTGGCGACGAAGTCGCTGGGGCAAAGGGCGACGTCGCAGTCGATGCGGCTGCAGGGCCATGGGCGGGCGTCCAGGCCGCTGGGGCAGTTTGCGCATGCAACTCGTCCAAAAAGTCGTCCGGCAAATGCGCCACCGCGATTTCACCCGCACAGCCCACCATGGCGCAGGCCGTGCGCAACAGGTTGTGCAACTGGCGGATGTTGCCCGGCCACGCAAAGCGCCGAAACATGGCCATGACCTCAGGCGAAATGCTGACTTGATCACCGCGCGTGCACAGGCTGTTCAAGATGCGCTGGGTGACCATCTCGAAGTCCGTGCGCTCGCGCAGCGGGGGCAACTTGACCACCAAACCGTTGAGCCGGTAATACAAGTCTTGGCGGAATTGCCCCGTGGCCATCAACTCGCGCAAAGGGCGATTGGTGGCACAAATCACCGCGACATCGACGTCGAACTCTTTGCTCGAGCCCAAGGGGTTGACCCGGCGCTCTTGCAAGACCCGCAACAGACGCGCTTGCAGCGAGGTCGGCATGTCTCCGATTTCATCCAGAAACAAGGTGCCACCGTTGGCTTGCAAGATGCGTCCAGGCGCGCCCTTGCGCTTGGCACCCGTGAAGGCGCCCTCTTCGTAGCCGAACAACTCCGACTCGATCAGGCTTTCAGGAATGGAGGCACAGTTGACCGACACGAACGGCGCCCCGGCGCGCTCGGAGTCGGTGTGGATGGCCTGCGCCAAGATGTCCTTGCCCGTGCCCGTCTCACCCAAGATCATGACGGGGATGTCGCGCCCCCGCACCATGCGCACTTTTTGAATCACCGACGCGACTTGCGCATCGCCGGTGTCCAAATAGTGCAAGCCAGACAGGCCTGACTTGTGCGCCGAGCCCGTGCCCTGCGCCAGTTTCGGCGCGAGGCCATGGCCACGCTGCTGGGCTTCGCTGGCCGCAGGCGTCAAGCCCGCCCACTGGGGCAATGGCTTGACGCTGCTTTGGCACCACACCGAGACGCCGTTGTGCATGCACAGCATCACCGGCTGGCCGCTGGCGCTGCGGCTGCGGTCAATGAACTGCGACATGGACTGCCCAAACAAAGACGAGAAGGTGTGCGCCTGCAAGGCCTTGACCGAGTGACCGAGTTGGAATTGCGCGCTGCGATTGGCCGACAAAAAGCGGCCATCCAGACTGAACACCACAATGCCTTCCACCAAGGTGTCCAAAAACTCGGCGCGTGGGTGAAAGTGGATGCGCACCGCATCGGGAAACACATGCGCAAACATGTGGTTTTCGATCATTTGCGCCGACATGCGCACCAGGGCCAGTGTGTGGTGGTGGTAACTGCGCTGGTCGCCCGTGACGTCCAAAGCACCCACGACCTTACCGTGCGGGTCGAGGATGGGCGCACACGAGCAGGTCAAAAAGTGATTCACCTGCAAATAGTGGTCGCGCCCGTGCACCACCACTGGCCGCTGCTCCTCCAGGGCCGTGCCCACGGCGTTGGTGCCTTTGCTGGTCTCCGACCAATCGACACCGGGCATCAAGGCCACTTGTGTGGCTTTTTCCAAAAAATCATCGTCGCCCAAGGAATGCAAGATCAGGCCGTCTGCCCCGGTGAGCAAGACCATGCTGTGGGTGTTGACGATTTGCGAGTACAGGGTCTCCATGACGGGCGCGGCGTGCTCGAACAAAAACCGGTTTTCTTCCAAGGCGCGGCGCACCAAGACCTGCGCGGTGCCGGAAAAATCGGGCACGTCGTGTACCGAAAGGCCTGCGCGGGCGCTGCGGCTGTGCGAGGTGTGGATCAGGTGCTTGTGCTCCCCTTGCCCAGGCATGTAAGCCTGTGTGTCCGCGTGGGGCATGGCACCCGGGTGGGTGACTGACAATGGCGTCTCCTCCATGGGGGGCGATAGCGCAGCGCTCCAATCGCCCACGACCTCCGCACGCATCGGCGTGGTCGCGTTGTTTTGTTCACGTTGGTGTTTCAAAAACCGCATGGAATTTTCTCCCCCTGATGCTGGCGAGACAAGCCATGCAAGCTTCTCGCCACCTATGGAAATCCCTAGCATCGGCGCGACTTTTGCCCATAAACCGTCAGCTAACGTTCAGCTTGTGCCGAAGTTGCACCATGTGCTCCAAAACGGCACAGCGCGTGACACTCGCCTCGCCCGCCGGGTGCGTTGTCGCCTGCATTGAAGCGCTCGGCGCGTACGCGGCAACGGTGGCACACATCTTGCCGATGAGGCTCTGCACAACGGCACGAGGCCGTCACCAGACCCACACTCAGGAGACACACATGTTCACTTTGTTTTCGTCCAGCGCCCTGCGCACGGGCTTGGCCACCGTGCTGCTTTGCGCAGCCAGCACCTGGGCGCTGGCCCACGGCGACGTCACGCCGCAAGCGGTCGACACATCGACGCTGCCGAAACTGGGCCAAAAATGGCTCAGCGCCAACCCCTATGCCAAAGGCCCCGCGCACGCCGAAGCCCTGCGCATTGGCGCCTCGGCTTACAACCAAAACTGCGCGCGCTGCCACGGCCTGGAGGCCATCTCTGGCGGCATTGCGCCCGACCTGCGGATGTTGGATCGCGACTGCCTGGGCATGAGCGGCGACAGCCAAGCCAGTTGCCACGCTGAAATGGACGAGTACATGATCACCACCGTGCGCCATGGCCGCACCCGGGATGGCCGCGTGTACATGCCCCCGTTTGAAGGCATCTTGTCGCAAGAGGCCATTTGGGCCATCAAGACCTACTTGGTCTCTCGTCGTCCAAAATAAGGCCGCCAGGCCCAGACCACAACCCACTGCGATGACACCATGAACCTCTTGCCGATTTCACTGCGCGCCCGACGACTGCTGCTGGGTTTTTGTTTGGTACTGGCGGGCGTGCAGACGCACGCCACCAGTGAACTCAGCGACTTGCCCAAGATCCAGGCCAACGGTGTGCTGACGGTCGCGGTCTACAAAGACAACGCTCCCTACTCCGATGGCGATGCCGAGCAAGCCGACGGCGTCGACGTCGCCTTGGCCCAGGCTTTGGCTCAAGTTTTGGGTGTGAAGGCCCGCATGATGCCGTTTCAGGCCGACGAGAACATGGGCGATGACCTGCGCAACATGGTGTGGAAAGGCCATTACTTGGGCTACGGCCCAGCCGATGTGATGCTGCACGTGCCGGTCGACAAGTACCTCATCGACAACACGCCACGCACCTTGATCTTCGCGCCTTACGCGCGCGAGCAATTGGTCTTGTTGCACCGCCTCAGTGCTTTGCCCAAGGTGGACGGTTTGCGCAGCTTGAGCGCCGCCCGCTTGGTCGCTGAGCGTGGCAGCGGCGCCGCCAGTTTGTTGATGGGGCAACAAGGCGGCTTGCTGCGCGAACGCGTGAAGCTGCGTGACAACGGTTTGCTGGCTGCACAAGCCGTGGTGCAAGACCAAGCGGACGCGGCCTACGTGACGCGCGCGCAAGCCGAGGCAGCGATTTTTGCGGCACGCGCCAAAAAATCAGACTTCGGCTTGACGGTCTTGCAACTCAATGGCTTGTCGGGCACGGCGTCCAAGGGCTGGCCCATCGGCATGGCGGTCCTGTCATCCAACAAGCGATTGGCCATGGCCTTGGAAGACGCCTTGGACGAACTGCGTCAGAATGGTCGACTTCAAGCCATCTTCAATGATCGGGGGCTCACGCTGATGACCCCTTGAACCACCAGGGGTTGTCTGTGATCTTTTCACCTGTCCTCGCTGCCACTCGGGCGCTTGCCTTGGGTGTGCTGCTGAGCTTGCTGGGCCTGCATGCCAAGGCCATTGAAACGGTGCGTGTGGGGGTGTTGGCCTTTGGGACGGTCAACTGGGAATTGCAGGCCATGCAAAACGCAGGGCTAGACACCGCCCACGGCGTGCAACTGCAAGTGGTTCCGCTGGCGTCGGGCGACGCCTCAACGGTGGCTGTGCAAGGCGGCGCCGTTGATGTCATCGTCAGCGACTGGCTGTGGGTCGCCCGCCAACGCGCCGCAGGCAAGGCCTTCAGCTTCTACCCT
>JALRFN010000271.1 GCA_023268425.1 Burkholderiaceae bacterium
TCAAAGGTGATGTTGTAGTCACCCATGATCAGCAAGCGCGGGTGTTGTGCCATCTCGGCCTGTACCCAGGTGCGCAGGGCTTGGAGCCACGCCATTTTGTAAACAAACTTGTCTGAGTCAGGCGCTTGGCCATTTGGAAAATAGCCGCCAATGACCCGAGTGGTCTGTTCGCCTTTACCAAAAGTCGCTGCGATCAAGCGGGCGTGGTCGTCGGGAAATAAGGGGTTGTTTTTGACCACATCGCGTGCAGGAGATTTGGAGATCAAGGCCACGCCGTTGTATGTTTTTTGACCCAACCAGGTGGCTTGCCAGCCGGCTTCGCTGAAGGCCTCCAGCGGAAACTTGTCGTCGGCCATCTTGAGTTCTTGTAAAGCCAAGACATCGACGGGGTTGTCGCGCAGCCAGTCCAAAACTTGGGGCAAGCGGATGTTCAGGGAGTTGACGTTCCAGGTGGCGAATTGCATGTGGGACCGTGTGCTTCAAAGTCAAATGGCGTGTGTGCGCCTCAGTATACGAAGCATGCCCCAGCGGGCATGAAAAAAGCCGCTGCGTGTGCAGCGGCTGGTGGTGGTTTCCGCGCCGCGCGCCTCAACTTCGAGGGGCGCTGGCGCCAGCCTCAAGACTTTTGCGCCGGTGCGGGCTCGCGCATGAAAATTTCCACGCGGCGGTTTTGGGCCCGGCCGGCGGCGCTGGTGTTGGCGGCGACGGGCTCGTGTGAACCGCGGCCCAGCGTTTCCACGCGGTTGCTGGTCACCCCTCGGTCAGACAAGTAGTTGCGCACCGCGTTGGCGCGCGACAGCGACAGCGGATCGTTGATCGCATCGCTGCCGCTGCTGTCGGTGTGACCGATGACCCGAACCAGGGTGTTGGGCTGCTGGGTCATGCCCTGGGCGAATGCGTCCAAGACCTTGCGCAATTCGGGTTTGATGTCCGCTTTGCCGGAGTCAAATGAAATGTCGCTGGGGATGTTGAGCTTGAGCTCGTTGTCTGGGGTTTGCGACACCTGAACGCCCGTGTTTTGTGTGGCTTGTTCCATGGCGCGTTTTTGGTCTTCCATTTTTTTCGACCAAATGTTGCCAATGACGGCACCTGCCACGCCACCCACCACGGCGCCTGTGCCCGCTTTGCCGCCTGTGGATGAAGACAAGATGGCGCCGGCGATGGCCCCGATGCCGGCCCCGGTCGCCGTGCCTTTTTCCTGCGCGCCCATGGTTTGGCAGCCGGTGATGGCGATGCTGGCCGAAAGTGCGCTGAGCAAAGCGACAGTGCGCAGGCGCGCGTTGCTTGAGGAAATCTGCGATGTGGACATGTGTGAACTCCCTTTCGTTGGTGTGCTGGGTTTTGAACCGCTGGGCTTGCGGCGCTGCTGCGCAGCACTGCAAGCCGAACCCAGCTTAGATCAAATGGCAGGCCGTGGTGTTTGACAAAACGCACAGCGCGCTGGATTTGTCACCACCTGCGCGCTTTTCGATCACAGGTGGGGCGCAACCAGTCGGTGCAAGTGGGCGGTGATGGCCTGGACGTTGGGGTCATCGAGCACTTCATCGCGCACCCAGATATAAAGGTCACGGCGCGTGGTGCCCTGGGGTGGGCTCAATTCAACCGCAGGGTATGCAGCGGCCATCAAGCGCATGGGCAGTCGAGGCAAAACGGCCAAGTGCTGCCCGCGCATCAGCACCTGCAGCAGGACCACGGCATCACCCACGGTGGCGAATTGTGTGTTCACTCGCTGAATGCCGCTGCGCGCCAGCATGTCCAGCTCGGTGTTTTGAAAAGGCGAGGTCGTCCCGACGTTCATCCATTGGAACTGGCTCAGGGCTTCTGCGCTGGGCTCGCGCGTGGTCGCTAAGGGGTGGCTGGGGCTGCAATAAATCGAAATCGCGTCCTCTGCCAAAAGGATTCGTGTGATGCCCAAGGGGGTTTGCGCATAGATGGCGGGGGCAATGATGAGGTCGTGATCGCCGTCGGCGAGTTGATCAATCAACGTTTGCGGTCGCGTGGTGGTCACACTCATCGCCAATTGCGGTCGCTCCTTCAACACGGCGGCACTGAGCTCGTGCAGCAGGGCCATGCCGATGAGTGGCCCGGCGCCAATGCGCACGTGGGTGTGCAAGCCGATGCGGTGGCGCGACACCGTTTCGCCAGCCATTTGCATTTGCCTGGCCAAGGCCCGGCCGTGGCGTGCCAAGTCTTCGCCCAAGCTGGTGCTGCGCACGCCAAAGCGGCTGCGGCTGAACAAGCTGCCGCCCGCTTGCATCTCCAGCGTGCCCATGTTGCGCGTCAGCGTGGGTTGCGTCAGCAACAGGTGTTGCGCGGCAGCGGTGATGGAGCCTTTGTCCAAAATCACGGCCAACTGCATCAGGTGACGAGGATCCATACGGATTTATTTGTTTGGGTGTTTAAATTTGAATTTTACTTTTGATTGGTCACTGCTTACAGTTCGCACATGCGTTGCAGTTGGCGACACACGAACGCAGAAAAAAATCAATTCGTTCACAACAGGAGACTCCCCGATGAACAGCAAAACATGGCGCCACGCGCTGACTGGTATGGCTTTGGTGATGGCGGCCAGCGCGCCGGTTTGGGCAGCCAAGGTATCCATGGAAACGGCGACCGCCAACAGCGTGGTCGGCTTGATGCCGCAAGCCATGGCCCCCATTTGGGCCGAGGCGGGCATCGACGTGGAGCTGGCCATGGGTCAAACGCTGACCAAGTCATTGCTCAAACTGGGCCAGGGTTCTTTGGATACATCGGTGGTGCCGCCCCCGGCGTATGCCAACTTGGGCAAAGGCAAAGGGCCTTATGCCAAATTGGGCGCCGAGAAAGGCCAGCCTTTGGCGGAGAACGTGCGGGCGATGTGGGGCTTTTCGGCCTCCAATTACCACCCCATCGTGTGGGCAGACGGCGGCATCAACAGCTGGGCTGACGTCAAGGGCAAGCGCGTTTACATTGGGCCACCCGCCGGTGCGGCCAACGCGCAGATCATGGCGCTGATCAAGCGCGCAGCAGGTCTTGAAGAAGGCAAGGACTACACCGGCGTCAAGGCCCCCTGGGGTGTGGCTGTTCAAGGCTTCAAAGATGGTCAATATGACTTGGCGGTGATTCCCGCTGGCTTGGGCAGCCAAGCCATCACTGAAATTGCCCTGGCGCGCAGCATCCGCATTTTGGGCATGCCCGCCGACGCGGTGCCGCCGAGCGCCCTGGGCATGATCCAGGCCAAGATTCCCGCCGGTACTTATGCCGGTCAAGTCAACGGCAAAGAAGACTTGGTGTCTTGGCAGACGGTGATGATGGTGATGGTGAACAAAGATGTGCCTGAGCAAACCGTCTACCAATTGACCAAGACCTACGCGCAAAGCCGCAAGCGCTTGGCTGAGGGCAATGCCTTGTTGAAGGAATTGCCCACAGACAATTTGTTTGGCGGTGTGATTGCGCCCCTGCACGCAGGCGCTGCGCGCTACTACAAGGAAGCCGGCATCGCGGTGCCCGCAGAGCTCGCACCTCGCTGATCTTTCGGTGTTGGTGCTTTGGGGGGCGGTGATGACGCTGCCCCAGAGTAGTCCTTCCCATCCATTGAGCCGAACAGCCGCCGGCAAGCGGCGGTTGTGAAAGGGCACCCACATGAATACAGCTACCCGCTGGCAAGAGCGGCTGGTGAATGGCTTGGCGATTGTCGTGACCCTGTATGGCTTGGCCAACGTCATGCCAGCCATTGGCGATTTCCGCTTGGGGCCGTTCCCCATGGAGTTTTTCCGAGCCACCTTTTTCGCCTTGTGCGTGCTGGTGGTGGGCTTGGGGCTCAAGGGCCCAGGCGGTGCACCCGCCAGCGCTTGGTTGCGCGGGGTGTCCGCGCTGGCGGTGGTGGTGCTGTTGGTGGCCGCGCAGTCGTACTACGTGGTCAGCATCGAGATCGACAGCGCCATGTTTTTGTTTGGCCCGCGTGAGTCCGCCATGGCCTTGGCGGCCAGTGCAGCGGTGCTGTTTTTCTGTTGGCGCATTTGGGGTGGGGCGGTTGCTGGCTTGGGGGTTTTGGGTGTGCTGTATTTGCTCACTGGCCCCTATTGGCCCGGGCCCTTGAAAACCATTGCTGGCGACTTGCACGAGTTGTTGGCGCAAAACCTTTGGTACAGCCTGGACACGGGCATTTTGGGTTCGACCTTTGCCATCGTCATCACCACGGTGTTTCCCTTCATCATTTTGGGCGCTGTGCTGGAGGGCGTGGGTGCGGGTGAGTCCATGATTCGCATTGCATTTGCAATGATGAAGCGCACGGCAGGCGGCCCTGCCCATGCGGCGGTATTGGCGTCGGGTTTGTTCGGCACGGTGTCGGGTAGCGCGGTGGCCAACGTGGTGGGCACTGGCGTGGTCACCATCCCCATGATCAAACGCAGGGGCTTCACGGCCAATTTCGCGGGTGCGGTCGAAGCCGCAGCCTCAACGGGCGGGCAGATCATGCCGCCCATCATGGGCGCTGCGGCCTTGGTCATGGCCGACTACGTGGGCGTGAGCTACCTGACCATTGTGGTGGCAGTGCTGGTGCCTGCTGTGGCCTACTACCTGAGCCTGTTCTTCATGATCATGTTTGAGGCCAGGCGTTTGGGCATTCGCGCTGACGCCAGCGCCAGTGGCGTGCCGGAGCCCAACACGCAAGACTATTTGAATCTGCTGTTGATCTTCGCGCCGCTGTTGCTGATTGTGGCCTTGTTGGTGGCCGGCATGTCGGCTTCTGGTGCGTCGATTTCGGCGATTGCGTTGCTGTTTCCCCTGAGTTTCATCAACCCCAGCATTCGCCAGCAACCCATGAAGCTGGTGCATGCCTTGCGCGATGGAGGCATCACTTTCGCGGGTTTGCTCACGGCGATCGCGGCAGTTGGCATCGTGATCTCCACCTTGTCGGCCACCGGTGTGCCGGTGAAGTTTGGGGTGCTGATGGCCAGTGCGCTGGAGCACTCCATGTTGGTCGCCTTGCTGGTGGTGGCGGCGGGTTGTATTTTGTTGGGCATGGGCATGCCCACCTTGCCCGCTTACGTCACGGTGGCCGCCATCGCGCTGCCCTCCATGCAAGCCCTGGGACTGGCACCGCTGACGGCCCACATGTTTGTGTTCATGATTGCTGTGGCCTCCACCATCACGCCACCCGTGGCCATTGCGGCTTATGCCGCCGCCTCGATTTCGGGTGGCAAACCGATTGGAACGGCGATCCAGGCTTCACGCATCGGCATCATGATTTTCTTGATCCCTTTTGCCTTTGCCTACGAACCGCTGTTGCTGACGGTGGCACAAGCTGGGGCGGATTTCACCTGGCCGCGTTACCTGGCCTTGCTGGCTCAGTTGCTGTTGAGCATGTACGTGCTGGCCAGCGCCTTGATTGGGTTTGATCGCCACCGCTTGCCGTGGTGGCAAATCGCTGTGCGCCTGAGCGCAGCGGCCTTGATGTTCAGCGCGCAGTCCACCTTGGAGTGGCTGGGCGTGGTGGTGGCCCTGGCCTCGTTGGCGGGTCACTGGGGCGTGGATGTGTGGATGTTCAAAGGGAAGACCAAATGACCAACTTTATTTTCATCGTCGCAGACGACTTGGGTTATGCCGACTTGGGCTGCTACGGCGGCCGCTCCAACTGCTCGCCCAACTTGGACGCACTGGCGGCCAAGGGCTTGCGCTACACCCACGGCTATTCCAACTCGCCCGTGTGCTCGCCCACGCGCTTTGCTTTGATGACGGCGCGCTACCAATATTGGGTGCGCGGTGCCAGCGAGGAACCCATGGCTGGCAACGCCCGGGGCAACCCAGAGCTGGGTTTGTTTCCTGAGTTGCCGACCCTGCCAGGCATGTTGAAAGCGCAGGGCTACCACACCGCCTTGATTGGCAAATGGCACCTTGGCTTTCGCCCGCACTTTGGCCCCGAGAAAAGTGGCTACATGCACCACTTTGGCCCGATGTCTGGCGGGGTGAGTTACTACGGTCACAACTCGCGCGGCGAGGGCTCGGACTTGGAGTTGGACGGCCAGCCCTACGACGAACCGGGTTACCTGACCGACTTGATTTCGCATCGGGCCGTGCAATACGTCAAAGACCGTGCAGCAGCCCAGCAGCCCTTCTTTTTGAGTTTGCACTACACGGCACCGCATTGGCCGTGGGAGACGCGCGCGCAAGGGCAGATTGATCCTGAGATTTGCGCCAACATCTCGCACTTGGACGGTGGCAACGTCGAGACCTACCAGACCATGATTCGCGAAATGGACGAAGGCATTGGCTGGGTGGTCGACGCGCTGCGCGAGACGGGACAGTTGGACGACACCGTGATCATCTTCACCAGTGACAACGGCGGTGAGCGTTTCTCGGACAACTGGCCCTTGGTGGGCGGCAAGATGGACTTGACCGAGGGGGGCATTCGCGTGCCCTACATCGTGCACTGGCCCAAGGGCATTGCGCAGCCCGGTCGCGTCAGCACACAGCACTGCATGACCATGGATTGGAGTGCCACCATCTTGGCAATTGCGGGCGCAAAACCACCCGCGGGTCATCAACTGGACGGCGTGTCCTTGGTTCCCACGCTGGCCGCCGCCAACGCCGAATTCGACCGCCCCATGTTTTGGCGCATGAAGTACAACGAGCAGCGCGCCTACCGCCAAGGCCCTTGGAAATACCTCAAAGTCAACGAACACGAATACCTGTTCAACGTGGACAACGACGCGCGCGAGCGGGCGAACCAAGCCAAGCGAGAGCCAGAGCGTTTGGCGGCGATGCGCGCTGCATACGAAGCCTGGGCCCAGCAAATCCCGCCCGTGCCGGAGGAGGCAAGGGTGAGCTTGATTTACGGCTTGGCCGACATGCCCGCACGTTGATGCCGCGCGGGCTGGTCGCTCGCATGCAGCGGCTCAGCCCAGCGTGGCGTGCACCACGCGCAAGACGGCGCTGCCATAGGCCTCACGCTTTTTTTCACCCATGCCGTTGATGCGATGCAAATCGCCTGAGGTTTGTGGCGGGTCTTGGGCCATGGCTTTGAGCGTGGCGTCGTGAAAAATCAGGTACGCGGGTAGGCCGTGTTCCTTGGCCACCTGGGCGCGCCAAGTCTTTAAGGCCTCGTAAATGGCCTGCGCCTGTGGGTCACTCAACTGGGTGTCCGCCGTTGAGCGCTGCGCTTGGCGTTTGCTCACGCGCTCGCTGTGTTTGAGCCAAACTTCGCTTTGGCCTTTCAAGATCGCGCGTGCCGCGTGGTCCAGGTGCAAGGTGTTGAATTGCGTGGCATCAACGCGGATGGCTTCGCGTGCGATCAACTGGCGCATCAGTGCGCGCCACTGCACCTCGCTGGTGTCGGCGCCAATGCCAAAAGTCGAGAGCTGATCGTGCTGGTGCTGCACGACTTTTTCGGTGCGTTTGCCGCGCAAGATGTCCATCAAGTGCCCAGCGCCAAAAGCCAGGCCGCTGGCCTGTTGGACGCGGTAGATGCACGACAAGAGCTTGCGCGCAGACTCGGTGGCGTCGAATTGCGCTGGCGGGTTCAGGCAGTTGTCACAGTTGCCACAAGCTTGGCTGTCTTCACCAAAGTAAGCCAAGATGCGCACGCGGCGGCAAGTCGCGCTTTCAGCCATGGCCAACAAGGCATCCAGCTTGTCGCGCATGACTTGTTTGTAGGCGTCTGCTGCCGGGCTGTCGTCGATCATGCGACGCTGGTTGACGACGTCTTGCAGACCGTAGGTCATCCACGCGTTGCCGGGCTCGCCGTCGCGCGCGCAGCGCCCGGTTTCTTGGTAATAGCCTTCCATGTTTTTGGGCATGTCCAGGTGCGCGACAAAGCGCACGTTGGGCTTGTCGATGCCCATGCCGAAGGCAATGGTGGCGACCATGATCATTTGCTCTTCGCGCAAGAACTGGTCTTGGTGCGCGCGGCGGGTGTCGGCGGCCAAGCCCGCGTGGTAGGGCAAGGCGTTCAGGCCATGGCGCTGCAGTTGCTCGGCCACCTCTTCCACGCGGCGGCGTGATTGGCAGTACACGATGCCGCAGTCGTGACCGCTGTCGTCTCGGTGTTCGTGGTCAATGAAACGCAGCAACTGCGCCATCGCATCGCGCTTTTCCACAATGGTGTAGCGGATGTTGGGGCGATCGAAACTGCTGACAAAGGCTTGCGCATGGTCCAGGCCCAGTTGGCGCACCATGTCTTCGCGGGTGATCGCGTCAGCGGTGGCGGTCAGCCCCATGCGCGGCACCTGGGCGTAGCGTTGGCAGACCCCCAGCAAGCTGCGGTACTCGGGCCGAAAGTCGTGCCCCCATTGGCTCACGCAGTGCGCTTCGTCGATGGCGAACAGACTCAGTCGACCTCGCGCGTGCACGCGGTCCAGCAAGGCCAGCATGCGTGGCGTGGCCAAGCGTTCTGGCGCGACGTACAGCAAGGTCAGCTCGCTGGCGACCAAGGCGCGCTCGACCTCTTGGGCCTCTTGCATGTCCTGAGAGCTGTTCAAAAACGCCGCCGCCACCCCCAGTTCTTGCAAGGCACCGACTTGGTCGTGCATCAAGGCGATCAAGGGCGAGACCACGATGGTGACGCCATGTCCGGCCTGCTGGCGCAGGATTGCTGGCACCTGATAACAAAGCGACTTGCCGCCTCCGGTGGGCATCAAGACCAGGGCATCGCCGCCGCTGGCCACACGCGCGACGATGTCGGCTTGGTGGCCGCGAAATGCGGCGTAGCCAAACACGCTGCGCAAGACCTCGCTGGCTGCGCTGTCCATGGACTCGGTGATGGGGAACTCAGACACAGGCAAGGCGGGCGCAGATGTTGGTCCAAGTGCTGCGCTGCGTGGCGGAGGGTCTTGCGTCAAAGCGAGGCAGGGTCACGCTCCCAGGTCACAAAGCGGTAGCTCAAGCCGGTGCGGCTGGTTTGGGTGTCGCCGCGTGCGGTTTCGCGCCAGGAGGCGTCAAGCTCCGGGGCAAAGGCGTCGCCTGCGACGTCCAGGTCAATTTCGGTGATCACGGCGCGCTGCGCCAGCGGCGCGGCTTGCGCGTAGATTTGGGCGCCGCCCATGACCCAGACTTCGGCCTCGTCGCGCAACAGCTCCAGCGCGGCGCTCAAACCCGAGGCCACCTCTGCCCCGGGCGCTCGCCAAGCGCTCTGGCGTGTGATCACGATGTTGCGTCGCCCCGGTAAGGGGCGAAATGGCTCGGGAATCGAGTCCCAGGTCTTGCGCCCCATGATCACGGGTGCCCCCATGGTTGTGGCCTTGAAATGGGCCAAGTCTTCGGGCAGGTGCCAGGGCATGCCGCCTTGGGCGCCAATCACGCCGCCCTTGGCGTGTGCGTAAATCAAGTTCAGTCTCATGAAACCTCCACTGGGCGGGCGCGCCGCCGCGTGGGTTTGGGCATCAACACGGCCGCAATGGCGGCGACGATGAACACCACCGCGACCCAGTCTTGCCAACTGGGCCATTCGCCGACGATGAAAGGGGCGCTGACGATGCCGACCATGGGGATGGCCATGATGCTCATGGCACTGGTGGCCGGTGGCAGCTTGCTGGCCATGCCAAACCAGATCAACTGCGCCACGCCGTAGTTGATGAAGGCGCCATAGACCAAGCTGCCCCACATCGGGCCATCAAACGTGGCCCAAGCAATCGGCCCATCCACCAGCCATGCAGCGCTCCAGAGCACAACACTGCCCAGCAACAGCATCCACACGGTCAAGACCTTGGCGTCCATTTGCAACTTGCGCTTGCGCATCAACAGGGTGCCCAAAGCCCAGGAAGCTGCGGCGATTTCCATGTAAAGCACCCCAATGGGGCGACCCGTGAGGCGGCTGAACTCGTGCCACAACAACAAGACAATGGCCAAAGCAGCCGCGGCGCACGCCAAGGCCACGCGACGGGTGAGTTGCTCACCGAAAAAAGCGATGCCGATCAAGACCGTGATGATGGGCATGGTGAAGCCCAAAATCGCTGCGCGGCCTGAAGCCAACTCCGCCACCCCGTAAATCGAGGTCAAGTGCCAGCCCAGGACGTTGGGGATCATCAAGCCCACAATGGCCGGCCATTGTTCACGTGTGGGCCACATGCGAGCGCCTTGCGCGCGCACCAGCACAAACAAAAACACCGCGCCCAAGGACATGGTCAGGGCACGAAAGCTCAGGGGGTTCATGTGCTGCAGCGACAGCTTCATCATGGGCCAGTTCATGCCCCACATCAGCGTCAAGGCCACAATGGCCCACAGTTGGCGGGCGCTCAAGCGTTCCATGGATACCAACGGAAAAAGGCTCAGACGGCCACGGGCGCTTTGATGGCGGCGTGGTGCTGGTAATCGACGACTTCAAAGTCTTCAAAGGCGTAGCCCACTTGGTTTGGTTGGAATGTGGATTTGAACGAACCATCTTCAGCAGTATATGGAGGCAAAGTACTCATATTATTTTCTTGAGAAGGTTAGATTCTTACCATCTATTTTTATTGT
>JALRFN010000272.1 GCA_023268425.1 Burkholderiaceae bacterium
CGCAGCCCGCGACGCGATCGCGTTTGCGCAGCTCACCACCGCGCGCTCGGCGACCAAAGTGATTTTGGTTTACCCCGCCGAGCGCATGAACGTGGAGACCGCCAACACCTTGCTCAAAACACTGGAAGAACCGCCCGGTGATTTGCGCTTTGTCTTGGCCACAGAAGCCGCGCACCAGTTGTTGCCGACCATCCGCAGCCGCTGCCAGGTGCACCACATGGCGTGGCCAGACGAGTCGGCCGTACACGCCTGGTTGGCCGAGCACAGCGGCGATGCCGCAGCGGGTGATCGCCGGGCGTGGTGGTTGGCTGCTGGGGGGCACGCCCACGCAGCACTAGATTGGGCCGCGCAAGGCCTCACGGCGCGACAGTGGCACGCCCTGCCCAAAGACATCGCCAGTGGACGAGCCGACACCATGGCAGAGTGGGGCGCCGCACAGCAAAACCAAGTCTTGTTGCAGGTGGCTCACGACGCCATGGCGCTGGCAGCGGGTGCTGAACCGCGCTTTTTTGACCCACAAGATTTGCCACCACCGCCGGCTTGGCGCACGCTGGAAGCGTGGCAGCAGCGCCTGTTGCAGCGCGCCAAGACGGCAGAACACCCATTCAACCCCGGATTGCTGCAAGAGGCTTGGCTGTCTGACGCCCAGGCCGTGTTGTCATCGGGTCGCGTTTGAGCACACCATGTTCGTTGATTCCCACTGCCATTTGAATTTTCCCGAGCTCAGTTCGCGCTTAGACGACATCTTGAGCGACATGCGCAGCGCACAAGTGTCGCGCGCCTTGTGCATTGCCACGACGTTGGACAACTTTGAAGACGTGCACCGATTGGCGACGACCCACGACAACCTGTGGTGCACCGTGGGTGTGCACCCAGACGAGGAGGGCACACGCGAACCCCAACTGGACAACTTGTTGCAAGGCGCGGCACGTGCCCGCGTGGTGGGCATTGGCGAGACGGGCTTGGACTATTACCGGCTCAACGGCCGCTCGGTGGCCGAGATGGGCTGGCAGCGTGATCGTTTTCGTGTGCACATTCAAGCGGCCAGAACACTCGACTTGCCACTGGTGATTCACACCCGATCAGCCAGCGAAGACACCCTGGCCATCTTGCGTGAAAGCGGTGGCTTCGGCTCTGGGCAACAAGAGCAGCCCCAAGCCAAAGGTGTGTTTCACTGCTTCACCGAGGCCATGGACGTGGCGCGAGCGGCGCTGGATTTGGGGTTCTACATTTCCTTTTCTGGCATTTTGACCTTCAAGAGCGCTGCGGATTTGCGCGAAGTCGCCAAAATGGTGCCGCTGGAACGCACGCTGATCGAGACCGACAGCCCATACCTGGCTCCGGTGCCCTACCGCGGCAAGACCAATTCACCCGCCTACGTGCCCCACGTGGCGCAATGTTTGGCCGATATCCATGGCTGCTCAGTCGAGGCAATTGCACAGCACACATCAGCCAATTTTCACAACTTGTTCGACCGCGTTGGGCCATGGGGCACGGCAGCAGTCGCACAAGAGCACACTTGAGGGCGTCGACAATTTCAGGGAGATGGCATGTCAAAAATAAGTAGAAAACACTTCATCAATTACTCGTTAGCGTTTGTTTTTTCAGGTTTTGTTCGCGAATCAATGGCCAAGTCAGCTTCGGACTGGTTCGAAGCGGCTCGATTTGGGGACACATGGACGATGTCGAACATGCTGTTCGATGGCTTTGACATCAATGCGCGCAATGACAAAGGTTATGCGGCCTTACACGCGGCGCTGATTGAGCCCAATTTGGCTTCAGTGCGCTGGTTGGCTCGCCAAAACGGCGTTGACCTCAATGTGCGCAATGCCGTAGGCGAAACGGCATTGATGCAAGCCATCATCCACGGTCATCGAGACATTGCCATGGTGTTGCTCGAAGCTGGCGCTGAAGTCAATCAAACCGGATGGACGCCACTGCATTACGCAGCGGCCTCAAAAGCCGAGACCGCGCCCGACTTTGTGAAATTGCTTCTGGAGAGCTACAGCGCCTACATTGACGCCGAATCGCCCAACGGCACCACGCCCTTGATGATGGCAGCCCGTTACGGACTCACGGCCTCAGTGCGCGTGCTGTTGGACGGTGGCGCGGACATCAGCCTGCAAAACAAACAAGGCTTAACGGCACTGGACTTTGCCAACGCCAGCGAACACCCGGACAGCACCAAGTTGGTCCAGGCCGTGTTCAAACAACGCGCCGACGAACTCGCGGCCGCGCAAGCCAAACGCAACAAACTGATCACGCCCACGACGCCGATTGAGCCTGCGAAGGCCACTGCGGTTGGCGGCAGCACCAAACCGCTGGTGTTTGAGACCATTCCCAAGGGCCAGTGGTAATTCATCAATTGGTAATTCACCAGTGCGGTTGGTCGCGGGCAGCGGCTGGCTGGGTTTGTGTTGAGTGCGCGGTCTCTCGAGGAGCATTTGATCGGCCGCTCTTTAACTGGTTACGATGTATATTATGTTAAATTAAGTCAAAACACGCAGCGATCGCCATCGCTTTGCAGTACCCGCCGATGACTCACTCCGCCTGCTCGCGCCTTAAGCCTGCTAATTGACAGTCTAGGGCCGCGCAGGCACCAAACTCAGGCGGTTCACCACCGTCTTGGGCTCCATGCGCAAGGCGCGGTAGC
>JALRFN010000311.1 GCA_023268425.1 Burkholderiaceae bacterium
CCTTCGAGTTGCGTGACCTGGAGTGGTGCTCACGTTTGGATTTATGGCACACCGTGCACTGCGCTGAGCAGATTGACTGGTTGGCGACGCACAAAACACAGGTGCCCCATCGGGTCTTTTTAAAGCTGAATTCAGGGATGAACCGCTTGGGCTTCAAGCCCGATGCCTATCGAAGCGCGTGGACGCCCCCAACGGCAAACTCACCATCAAACACGAAGACATCAAAAACCTCGACATGCCAGGCATGACCATGGTGTTCACGCTGCGAGACAAAGCCGCCGCCAGCCAATTCGCCTCTGGCGATGCCGTCAAGTTCGCAGTGGAAATGCAAGGCCAAACCATGGTCATCACGGCCATTGAGCGCGCACCCTGAGGGCAATCAATTGGCGCAGCGCCCTGTGTGTGCTTGTGATGAATGCTCCCGCCCGTGGGCGGGAGCGATTGCTGAAGAAAGGAATACCCATGCAAAAACAGATCACCCGACGCAAGGCATCGCGTTGGCCCTAGGGGCCATGGTGGGCTTGGTCAACGCAGTGACCGCCAACGCAAAAGCCAGGGCCGCATTGACTGTCTGGAAAAACCCCAATTGCGGCTGCTGCAACGATTGGCTTGATCACTTGAAGGCCAACGGCTTTGATGTTGCTGAAGTGCACCACGTCAGCAACGCCGCGCGCGCGCGCCTGGGCATGCCCGTGGCCTACGCGTCTTGTCACACCGCCTTGATCGACGGCTACTTGATTGAAGGTCACGTGCCAGCCAGCGACATCAAGCGATTGCTGGCCGAGCGGCCTCAGGCCTTGGGCTTGTCAGCGCCGGGCATGCCCGTGGGCTCCCCCGGCATGGATGGTCCCGTCTACCAAGGCCGCCGCGAGCCTTATGAGGTGGTCTTGGTGCAGCGTGGCGGCGGCCACACGGTGTTCGCGCGACACAACTGAAGCGACGCCCATGGGTGGGCAACGGCACTCGGTATTTGGTTTGAGCTTGCTTCGCTTCCCAGCGATGGGCGGCGGACAGGTCTGCGCTTCATCGAGGGTCTTCACCAGGGCTCTTTGAACGGCCGCAGGTCCATTTCAAAGGTCCAAGCGCTGCGGGCTTGTGTGTGCAACATCCAGTAGGCCTGGGCGATGTCATCGGGTTGAAGAATCCCGTCGGCGCCACGTTGTGCAAAGCGCTCGGGGAACAACGCCTTGGTGTCGGGGTTGTCGATCAAGCCGTCCACAATCACGTGGGCGATGTGCAGCCCCTCGGGCCCCAACTCGCGGGCCATGCTTTGCGCCAGCGCACGAAGCGCGTGTTTGCCGCCGGCGAAGGCGGCGAATCCGGCGCTTCCGCGCAGGCTGGCCGACGCGCCAGTGAAGATGATGCTGCCGCGCTTGCGCGGCCGCATGACTGCGGCGGATTCCCGGCCCACCAAAAAGCCGGCCAGTGCGCACATTTCCCAGACTTTTGTGTAGACCCTTGTGGTGGTTTCGCCGATGGGAAAGCGCACGTTGCCACCCACGTTGAAGATGCACGCCGCCATGGGGCCAATGTCTGTTTCCACCTGCTGGATCAAGCGCTGAACCGCCGCTTCGTCGCGTGCGTCAGAGTGAACCGTGGTGATCGCGCCCCCAGCGCGCTCAATTTGCTGCGCTAAGTCAGACAGGTTGCCGCGCCGCCGCGTTGCCACCACGTGGAGGCCCTCGCGCGCAAAGCGGCGCGCGATGGCAGCGCCCAAGTTGTCGCCGGCGCCAACGATGAGGACGGTTGGTTTCATCTGTTTGATCCTTTTGTCTGGGCGTTCGTGGGACTGAGCAGGGGAGCGATTGCTGGGACTCGGCCTGTTCAGCGCGAGTGTTAAAAATTATTGACCACCACCTGTGAGTGCGCTGTCACCGCACGGGTGCTGAGCTGGGGCAAGCGGCGCCTGCGAACAACATGACGCCCCTCAATGGTTTTGGCTTCTTGGTACAAGGGCGACAAGGAGTTCGAGATGAGGCACTTACGCAAGCTTTTGTTGTGGCTGGCTCTGGTTGGTGTTGGCAGCAGCCAGGCGCTTGATTTTTCGGACTTGGCCAAGGAGGGCGAGATCCGGTTCTTGGCCCAGCGCCCTGACCCTGGGGCCTATTGGTTTGAGTCGGAGGTGCGCTTGAGCCGACAAAGCCTGCAGACGGGCTTGGTCGACGTGTTCACCTGCCATCACGCGCTGGACCCCAACCACAAGATTGAAATCACCTTCAACCCGCAGCGCGTGACCCGTGTTGAAGTCGCGCAGGCACAGGGCATGGCCGAGGCGCGCACCGATGGTTTGCGTGTGGTCTTGAGTGACGTCCAACGCGGTGCCAAGGCCTGCATCAACATCGAGTCCAAGGCCTTGGACGCGACGGGCCCCGGTGTGTGGACTTTGCACGCGGGGCCTTTGATGCGTCGCTACTTCGATGGGTTTTTGCCCATGCAGGCCAAGCTCAAGGTGACCTGGCCTGCCGGGTTGTTGCGATTGGCCGCAGTTTCCCCCGAGGCGCAACCTGGCGTGGTGGTGGGCCGCGCGCCGGACCAGGCGTCCATGGACGCGACCTTCGCTGGCACCCTGCGCGTGCGGTGGGTGTTGAAAATGACCGAAGGCCAAGTGGCCTCGGCGCAGCGGCCTTAAGCGCTCAGCTGAGGCAGCCCCATGATCGCCCGATCTCGCGCGCAGCGCTGGCTCCTGCTGCTCATGTGCTTGGTCATCCCATGGAGCTACTTGGGGTTGGAGAAGCTGGATGGGCGCTGGTTCTTGGTGCTCAACGGTCGTCCAGTCGATGTCACGGGTCAGGCTGACCAAGCCTGGACGCGTTGGTGGCGTGACTGCGGCCAGGTACAGGTGATGCACGAGCCTGCTGCGCTGCGATTGGCATTGGATGCGGTGCGCCGCTTCAGCCCACCCGATTCGCTCAGTGGCGAATGGGTCAGCGTGCAGCAGCACAAGTCGTGGGTGTTGGCGCAAGTGCGCTTTGAGCGCTTGCACGACGCGGTGGTGTTGATGCGCACCTCAGCTCGCCGCGCCGAAGTCGTTGCGGTGTGGAGTGGCTTCACCCACCCTCACCAGCCCGAGGCCTGGATACGCCGCCACCTCATCGTTCAAGCGCCTCAGGCGCCGCCGGCGTTGTTGGACTGCTTTGCGTTTCAAGCCAAGTCCGGTCAATGAGACGGCGCGTCAAGTACCCATGACCTGAGCCTCAGGGTTTTGGTGCGACGCGTCAAACTGGCAGCTTGATCAGGGCGAGGCGGGTTCGCCGCGCAAAAGGGCGAGTCGTGGTGGGCGCCCACGGCACCACAAGTGACCATGCATCAAAGACCTTGCACGGCAACCAAGCGGGCGGTGCTGCAGGCGTCGCGGATGGTCTTGAAGCCTTGGTAAACGGGGCCGTAATAGAAGCCTTCGAAGGCATCAAAACTGGGGAATTCAAAGATCACGATGCGCCACGGTTGCCAGTCACCTTCGTAGTGGCGGTGTTCACCGCCGCGCACCAAATAGCGACCACCCGCAGCCTCGATCGCGGGTTTGACACCCGCCATGAATTCGCCGTAGCGACTTGGGTCGTGAATGTCCACATCAAAAATTGCAAAAACAGCCATGTTGACTCCAAAGGGGCGAGCGCAGTGTGCTGCTCTGGCACCCCGATGTGCACTGGGGTTTTCCCAGTCTCTGGGGAACTGGGAGCCGAGGTGTGTTCGACTCGGCCGCGGGCGCCCATCGCCGCCGCGTCAACACCCCCCACTCAAGCGCTGCTCAGCGAGCCTCGCTGCTGGGGTAATTCGGGTGCGAGGGCTTGATCAAGCTGGGTTACAAGCACATCGTTTTGTTGTGAGCTCAGGGCTGCGGGCTGACGTCGACGCTTGACGGCGTTGCTTGGTCGCAGCCACCATGGGCATGTTTACGGGGCACCAGCGTGCCACTTTTTCACAGGGAGTCACCACATGAGCCAAGCAATTGAACATCTGCAAGCCGCGCTACAACAAGCCATGACGGGCAGGCCGCAAGCGGGTGGTTTTCCATACTTGGCTGAGTCGCTCAGGTGTGCAGGCGTCACCCACAACATATGGTTTTTACCCGCGTGTCAAAGCCTGTATTTGACTGAACTGGGCCCCGTCGTGATGCAAGGCGAGCCGTTGGTCACGGGGTGGGCTGATGTGCCTTCGTTTGATGAAGCGGCGCTGGTCGCTGCGCTGCGCAAAGACCAGGTGGGCCAAAGCACGTTTCCTGAATTTTTGCAGGCCACTTGGCGGGCAGGTGTTGTGCGCTATGAGGTCGCCCTCGAGGATCGGACGGTGACCTACTTCGGCGCGGCGGGCGAGTGTTATCAAGAAGCCTATCCCTGCGCGGCAATCTGAAGTTTCCCGGCGGTGTGGGCGCGGTTCGGCCAGGAGGGCTTGAACTACCTGCGCGTGTCATGGGCGTTTGCTGCGGACGAGGCAGCCCTCGTTGCGTGCTTGAAATAAACTTTCATGCAGAAACTAGGGTAATTACTAGCTTTTGAGTGCAATATCATATTGATTTATACAGCTTGGGTACAAACACGCGCATGACAACATCGCAGAATTGGCCCCGCGCCCGAGTACCTGCGGCGTTTTCTCACCAACCGTGAACAGGAGACATCCGTGAAATTCCGTCTGATCCCTGCTGTTGCTGCCGCTGTGCTGGCGACAGGCGCTGCCCAAGCAGCTACCGAAATCGTCATCGCGACGGTGAACAACCGCCAGATGATTGAGATGCAAAAACTCACCCCCGTGTTTGAAAAAGCCAACCCCGACATCAA
>JALRFN010000318.1 GCA_023268425.1 Burkholderiaceae bacterium
ATTCAAATTTCCTTGGTATTTCGTGCATGTGGCGTGCAGACCAGTGGGCCTGCACGCAGGTGTGATTACTTGACCAGCAAAAAGCCCTTGAGCTTGCCAAATGCTTGATCCAACAGCGCCTTTTGTTGCTCTTGGTGCAAATGGGCATAACCGACCGCGGGCGACGCCGAGGCTTGACGCCCCGCGTAACCCAGCTTTTGGCCTTCGCTCATGTTCTCGTGAATCTGGTGCTGCACGAAGAACCAAGCGCCTTGGTTTTGGGGCTCGTCTTGGCACCACACCACCTCGGCTGCGTTGGGGTATTTCTTCATCTCAGCAGCAAAGGCCTTGTGCGGGAACGGATACAACTGCTCCACACGCAAAATCGCCACGTCCTTGCGTTCGAGGGATTCACGCTTCTTGACCAAGTCGTAGTACACCTTGCCTGAACAACAAATCACGCGCTTGACTTTGGCTGCCGCCTTGTTCACATCGGCGTTGTTCTCAGGGATCACGGTCTGGAAGCTGCCATGCGTGAACTCTTCCAAGGGCGACGCGGCGTCCTTGTTGCGCAACAAACTCTTGGGCGTGAAGATGATCAAAGGCTTGCGCAGGTTGCGCACCATCTGGCGACGCAAAACGTGGAAGATCTGGCTGGCCGAAGTCGGCTGCACCACTTGCATGTTGGTGTCGGCGGCCAACTGCATGAAACGCTCCACGCGCGCCGAAGAGTGCTCAGGGCCTTGGCCTTCGTAGCCGTGCGGCAACATCATGGTGATGCCATTGACGCGGCCCCACTTCACTTCGCCAGAGGCAATGAACTGGTCGATCACCACTTGTGCGCCGTTGACGAAGTCGCCGAACTGCGCTTCCCAAATCACCAAAGTGTTCGGGTCGTTGGACGCGTAGCCATATTCAAAGCCCAGCACCGCCTCTTCGGACAGGATGGAGTCAATGACGACAAAGGGTGCTTGCTTCTCGCTGATGTTTTGCAAAGGCACATAAGTACCCTCGTCAAACTTCTCGCGGTTTTGGTCATGAATGACCGAGTGGCGGTGCGTGAAGGTACCGCGACCGCAGTCTTCACCTGACAAACGCACGGGGTAGCCGCTGGCCACCAAGGAGGCAAAGGCCATGTGCTCGCCCATGCCCCAGTCCACAGCGATCTCGCCGCGACCCATGGCCGCACGGTCGTCATACACCTTTTTCACCAGCGGATGCGGAGTCACGGTCTCGGGGATGGTGGTGATGCGCTCAGCCAAGCGCTTCCACTCGGCCAAGGGCAGCGCGGTGTCGGCCGCGTCTGTCCACTTTTTGTCCAAATAAGGCGCCCAATCAACGGCGTACATGCTCTTGAAGTTGGTCAGCACCGGGTCAACCGTGTGGCGACCTTCGTCCAGCGCCGCACGATAGCTCTTGACCATGTCATCGCCCAAGGTCTCGCCCATGCCCTGCGCACTCAGGCGGTCGGCATACAGCTTGCGCGTACCTGGGTGTGCCGCGATCTTTTTGTACATCAAAGGCTGGGTGATGGACGGCGTGTCTTGCTCGTTGTGACCCAGCTTGCGGAAGCACACGATGTCAACCACCACATCTTTGTTGAAGGTCTGGCGGAACTCCAAGGCCAACTGGGTACACAAGACCACCGCTTCAGGATCGTCGCCGTTGACGTGCAGCACGGGTGCCTCAATCATCTTGACGATGTCGGAGCAATACAGGGTTGAACGGCTGTCGCGCGGGTCGCTGGTGGTGAAACCGATTTGGTTGTTGATCACCAAGTGCACCGTGCCGCCGGTGTAGTAGCCACGGGTCTCGGCCAAGGCCAAGGTTTCCATGACCACACCTTGACCCGCAAAAGCGGCGTCACCGTGCACCAACACGGGCAACACCTGCAGCCCCAGGTGATCGCCGCGACGGTCCATGCGCGCACGCACCGAACCTTCCACCACGGGGTTCACGATTTCCAGGTGCGAGGGGTTGAAAGCCAGGGTCAAGTGCACCGGGCCACCAGCGGTAGACACATCGCTGGAGAAACCTTGGTGGTATTTCACGTCACCGCTGGGCAGGTCTTCTGGAGCGGTGTGATCAAACTCGGCAAACAAGGTCTTGGGCATCTTGCCCAAGGTGTTGACCAGCACGTTCAAACGGCCACGGTGGGCCATGCCGATGACGACTTCTTGCACGCCCGCTTCGCCAGCGCGTTGCACCAATTCGTCCATCGACGCAATGAAGCTCTCGCCCCCCTCCAACGAAAAGCGCTTTTGGCCCACATACTTGGTGTGCAAGAAACGCTCTAGACCCTCGGCCGCGGTCAAGCGATCAAGGATGCGTTTTTTCTTGTCCTCGGTGAAATTGGGGCGCGTGCGGATGGTTTCCAGCTTCTCTTGCCACCAGCGCTTTTGCGTCTGGTCGGTGATGTACATGTACTCGGCAGCCACGCTGCCACAGTAGGTCTCGCGCAAGGCGTTGAGCAACTCACGCAGCGACATCGTCTCTTTGCCAAAGAAGGTGTTGCTGGTGTTGAAAACAGTCTCAAAGTCGGCATCTGTGAAACCGTAGAACGCGGGGTCCAGTTCGGGAATCTCGGGACGCTCGGCGCGTTTCAGGGGGTCGATGTCGGCCCAGCGCGCGCCCACGTTGCGATAAGCCGCGATCAATTGCTGAACAGCGACGCGCTTGCGGCCCATCTCCGAGTCGGGGTTGGCTTGCACCACTTTGGTGAAGCCCAGCTTGGCGCGCTGTGCAAATGCATTGATGACCGGCAGGTGCGGCAAGTCGCGCGCATCGGTGCCGTCAACCGCAGGCACGTGTTGCAGGGCGTCGAAGTAGCTGCGCCATTCGTCGGGCACG
>JALRFN010000402.1 GCA_023268425.1 Burkholderiaceae bacterium
GAAGATACATCATGGTAGCCATGAATCTACAGCACACTGCACTCGACGAGTTGCAACGCAAGGTAGGCAAGGCCAAGTAACGGTCGCTGTCCTTACGCTTGAGGTAGTCCAGCAGCTTGCGGCGACGACTCACCATGCGCAGCAAACCACGGCGACCATGGTGGTCTTTGTGGTTTTCTTTGAAGTGAGGCGTCAATTCATTGATGCGAGCAGTCAACAAAGCCACTTGCACTTCGGGGCTACCTGTGTCGTTGGCACCGCGTGCATTGTCTTTGATGATGTCAGCTTTGACGATTTGAGGCATTTGCTTTTTCCTTTGATTTCAATCACTTGCGCCAAGTTTCAGGTGTAGGTGGCAGCAACCCCACCCAACCCGCCAAGAGGCGTGCTGTTTCACTCGCCATTGCGACAGCATCTGCAGCAATACCGAGCGAACCGCGAATTATAGCCTGGCGCCCCGTCGCGGTGTTCAAACCGCTGCGCGCAAGCCCAAATCATCCAGAGGCCAGCGCGGCTTCACGTCAAAGGCGTAGTCCCGCATCATCAAAGCGTCGTGCGCCCCAGCTTGCCAGCGCATGGCCGCAGCCATGGCGATCATGGCGCCGTTATCGGTGCACAACGACAACTCGGGGTATTGCACACGCACCTGGCGCTTGGCACATGCGTCATTCAAAGCCAAACGCAAATCCCGATTGGCCCCCACGCCACCCGCCACCACCAAGCGCTTGAGCCCGGTTTGCTGCAAGGCCTTCAGGGTCTTTTTCACCAAGACCTCGACAATCGCTGCTTGCGTGCTCGCGGCCAAATCGGCCAGCACTTTGGGGTCTTGCGCGTCGGGCAATCGCCCATGCGCCGTCCACACCGCCGTTTTCAAGCCCGCGAACGAAAAATCCAAATTGTCTTGATGCAACAAGGGACGCGGCAGCGCAAACGCCTGGGGGTCTCCCCCCCGGGCCAGCTCGGCCAACACCGGCCCCCCTGGATAAGGCAAACCCAAGACCTTGGCCGACTTGTCAAACGCCTCACCCGCCGCGTCGTCAATGGTTTCGCCCAACAAGGCATATTGACCCACGCCATCGACCCGCATCAATTGCGTGTGGCCACCAGAGACCAACAAAGCCACAAACGGAAACTCGGGCGGGTCTTGGCTCAAAAACGGCGACAACAAATGACCCTCCAGGTGGTGCACGCCCATCAGCGGCACCTGCAAAGCCATGGCCAATGAAGCCGCCACGCCTGCACCCACTAAAAGCGCACCGGCCAAACCCGGCCCGCGTGTGAACCCCACCATGTCCACATCTGACAACTGGCAGCGCGCATCGTCCAGCGCCAGCCGCGCCAAAGGCAATACCCGCCGAATGTGGTCGCGACTCGCCAACTCGGGCACCACCCCACCGTAGGCGCGGTGCAAATCCACCTGGCTGTGCAAAGCCTGGCCCAAGAGCCGTGGGCGCTCACCCTGCTCGGCTTGCACCAAAGCCACACCAGTCTCATCGCAAGAGGATTCAAAAGCCAAAAACAACATCGTGGGCGCAAGTGTAGTGACTTGAACACACCCATTTCGATCAAGTCAGCCGAGCTCAGCCATGCAATTCATCCGTGCTTATGACCCAAAGTGATGAAGCGGGCGGAACAATGCGCCCATGCCTCACACCACCACCCCACTGCACCCCGTGACCTTGGTTGGCGCCGGCCCTGGCGATCCTGAGCTGTTGACGATCAAAGCCGCCAAGGCCATCGCCGCTGCCGACGTGCTGTTTGTCGACGACTTGGTGCACCCCGACATCTTGGCGCACGCCCGAGCCAATGCGCGCATCGTCAACGTGGGCAAGCGTGGCGGCTGCGCCTCGACACCCCAGGCCTTCATTGAAAAGTCCATGGCCGCTGCGGCGCTGAGCGGGGCGCGTGTGGTGCGCCTCAAAGGCGGTGACCCGTTCATCTTCGGGCGCGGCGGCGAGGAGGTCGAACACCTGCAAGCGGCTGGTCTCGGCGTGGTGGTGGTGCCCGGCATCACCGCCAGCATGGGCGCCATGGCCAGTTTGAACACGCCACTGACCCACCGCGCCTGCGCTCAAGGCGTGGTCTTCGTCACCGGGCACAACCAAACGCAAGGTGATACGCAAGACGGGCCTGACTGGGTGTCTTTGGCGCGCACCGCACATGCGCAGCGCTTGACCTTGGTCATCTACATGGGCGTCAAACACATCGACACCATCACCCAGGGGCTGTGC
>JALRFN010000386.1 GCA_023268425.1 Burkholderiaceae bacterium
CCTACTGTCTGGCGGCGGGACTGCCATTTGCGGCATCTCGGCGACCTTGGCCTTGTCGGCCACCATGCCGCAAACCAAAGAGGTCGAGAAGATGACGCTGCTGACAGCGATTGGCATCGCAGCCTTTTCGACCGTGGCCATGGTCTTGTACCCCTTGGTGGTCGTCAACCTGAACATGAACCAAGCCGAAGCTGGCCTGTTCTTGGGCGGTGCCATCCATGACGTGGCGCAAGTCGTGGGCGCGGGCTTCATCATCTCGCCCGACGTGGCCGACAGCGCGACGCTGGCCAAGATGTTCCGCGTCGCCTTGCTGATGCCCGTGGTCGTGGTGTTCTCGCTGGCCTTTGGCAAGTCGCGCGCCGCCGAAGATGACGGCCAAGGCAAGCCCTCAGGCTTGGTGCCCATGTTCTTGGTTGTGTTTGTGCTGCTGGCGATTTTGAACAACGTCGTCGACTTGCCCGCCGAAGCGGTCAAAGGCTTGAGCAACTTGTCGGGCTGGTGCCTGGTGATCTCGATTGCCGCCTTGGGCGTCAAAACCTCGCTGCAAAAACTGGCAGAACTCGGCTGGCGCCCCATCGTGTTGCTGGCCAGTGAAGCCCTGTTCATCGCCGCGTGGATGCTCAGTGCCGTGATGTTGATGCGTTATTTCGGGGTGTGAGCCAAGCGCGCACAAAACGCCGGTGAACTGAACGTAACAAAGGGGCTTCGGCCCCTTTGTTGTGGTCGATTCGATGCCGCGTCAATCAGACAAACGCCACTGCAAGGCGTCCACGGGCAAAAACGCCTCAATGCCCACCGTGGCGATCACGTGGGTCGTGCCTTGCTCGGTGTCCACGACGTTCAAGCCACCGAACACGGCGCTGACCTCGGCGCGGCCGCGCGGCAGTTCTTCGGCCACGCGCGCACAGTCGACCAATTCAGGTTCTTGTACCCCCACGGTGACTTGCACGCGCATGGCTTGGTGATCGACGGCCAAGGATCGAAACAAGACGATGGACGAGTGGTGCAAGGCATCGTGCACGGCGCGAATGGCCGCCTTGGTGTAGTCCATGCCGTACAAATCGTTGCCCGTGCCCATCTCCAAGATGATGCGGCGCTCGTCGGCGCGTGGCTCAGTCATGCTTGGCCTCCATGTCAAAAGACACCACCACGGCGGCATTGGCCACCACGCTCATACCCGGCTTGTCGTGGCGCGGGATGTCCAGACCACCTTTGACCACGCGCACGCTGGGCTGACCGTAGGGGAAGACGGCGAGCAAGTGGTTGATGTCAACCGCTTCGGGGGCTTGCACGCCGATTTCGACGTCGATCAACATGGCTTCTTTGGGAAAGCCAAAGGCGTCGGCGACGTTGAGTGAGTTGTGCCACAGCGCGTCGCGAATGGCGCGCGCAGCGGCTTCGGTGTAGTTGCGGCTGCGAATGGAGGTGCCCATGCCGAATTGGGTCACCACGCGTTTTTTGCTCATAAGCGGCTCTCTTGAGGTGGTGTGACCGCGCGTGGCCGTGCGCGACCGATGGGCTTCAACTGTAATCGCGAATCACGTAATGCTTGGTCGTGGTCTCAACCACTTCCCAAAACCCACGAAAGCCGTTGGGAATCAAAAAAGCATCGCCTGTTTTGAAGGTCTGCGCCGTGCCGTCTTCGCCGATCAGGCGCACGTGACCGCTCAAGATGACGCAGAACTCGTCGCGTTCGGTGAAGGCGTGCCATTTGCCGGGCGTGCTGGTCCAGGTGCCGGCGATCAGGTCGCCGTTGGCGTTGCTGAAGCGGTTAACCGATTGGTGCATGGGGTCGCCTTGCACCACGCGGTCGGGCAAATCGGCCAAGCGGCGCTGCTCCCACTGCACCTCGGTTTGGGAAAAGTCAATGACACGAACCGCGCCCATGTGCCCTCTCCTTGAAGTCCTGGCTCAAATGAACTCGTCGTTGAACCAGTACCACTTGTACAAGAAGTACTGGCCAAAGCGGCGAAACGGTGCAAAGGCTTCTGAGCGCACGGTGTTCCAAATGTTGGGGAACTCCAGCGGCGAGTTGTAAATCGGCAGATTGAAGACCTCTTGATCAGCGTCTTTGCCGGCCACGCGCTGGGCCACGCGTTTGCCCGCCCAGGTCGAGAAGGACACGCCGTTGCCGCCATAACCCACGGCGTACCAGATGTTCTGTTTGGGGTCGGGGCGGGTGATGCGCGGCATCATGTCGTGGCTGACGTCCACCCAGCCCCACCACGAGTAGTCGATCTGGATGCCAGCCAGCGGCGGGAACTTGCGCGCAATCGCGTCGGTCAAGAGCTTCAGGTGCACCGGATCCTCGGCATCAGCGCCCGTGATGGAGCTGCGGCTGCCCAGTTGCAAGCGGTTGCCCTCCAACAAGCGGTAGTAAAACCGCAGCGTGCGCGTGTCGGTCATGAAGGTCTTGGACTGGAAGTTGCAGGCCTTCATTTCCGCGTCGGTCAGTGGCCGCGTGACGACCGAGTTGGACAAGATCGGCAAAATTTTATTGCGCGTGGTTTTGTGCATGCGCTGCCAGGTGTAGCCGCCAGTGCAAAACACCACGCGCTTGGCGCGCACGGTGCCACCGGGCGTGCGCACGTGGTGCACGCCGCCGATGGTCTCCACGCCCAGCACCGGGCTGGCCGGGTGCAGCTTGACGCCCAGGGCGCGTGCCTTGCGAATCAAGCCAAAGGTCAGCTTCATGGGGTGCACGCCCACGCCCTCTTCTTCAAACATTGCGCCGTGGTGTTCGCGCTCGTCACAAAAGCGCTCGCGCACCTCGTCGGCGCTGAAGATTTGGGTGTTGTAGCCAAAGTGCTCGTTGCGCACCTGGGCCATGTTGCGCAAATAGTCCATCTTGGAGGGCTTGTGCGCCATGTACAGGTGACCGCCATCGAAGGCGTCGCAATCGATCTCTTGCGTCAAAGCCTTGAAATTGTCAAAGCCTTCGCGAATTTCTTTGTCCAAACGCTTGGCCGTGTCCATGCCCCAACGCTCAATCCATTGCGAGCGCGACAAGCGGCCGCTGGCGTTTTGGCCTTGACCGCCGCTGCGGCTGGAGCAGCCCCAGACACTTTGATTCGCCTCCAAAACCACCGCCTGAATACCGTGGTCTTGGGCCAAGTACAGGGCGGTCGACATGCCGGTGGCGCCGGAGCCGACCACCACCACATCGACATCGCAGTCACCTTGGATGGGACCGTCGTCCTCGGGCGGCGAACCCGCCGAAGCCACCCAATACGTGGGGGCATAGTCCATGCCGTGACCGGGCTGCTGTGCCACCAAAGGGTCGTAGCTCGAATCGTAGGGTCGCAGCACTGTGCCACCACCGTAATTTGCCTTCATGGCGGTCTCCGATAAGGGGTGTCGTTTGGAATGCTGCGAAGCATAGTGAGGCCAGTTGTCGCCCCGTTAGAACCAGTTGCCCGCAATCCATAGCACCAGATTCGACCGGGTTTACCCGCAATCCCCTGGGAGCCTCTCGGGTTTACCCCTGGTTCTGGCTCTAACGATTCGGAAACCTTGGCTCTACTCCGGCCTCAGCGATGCTCAGAATAATCCGCCCCATCGGCAGACCGGCCCTCGGCTGCCCCGCCATCACAGCAGTCCTACGGAGCCACCTCACACATGAGCAACCACCCCATCACCGCAGAAACCCTGGCCGCCTTCGCCCAAGCCTGGAACGACCACGACATTGAGGCCCTGATGAGCTTCATGCACGACGACTGTGTGTTTCACGCCGTGGCCGGCCCCGACCTGATGGGGCGCAGCTTCATCGGCCGCGAGCAAGTGCGCGAAGGCTTTCAAGCCGCCTGGCAAAACTTCCCCGACGCTGCCTGGCTGGACGGCGACCACGTCGTCGTCGGCGACCGAGGCTTCTCAGAATCGACCTTTTGCGGCACCAAAGCCGACGGCTCTCGCGTGCAGGCACGCATGGTCGACGTGTTCACTTTCAAAGACGGCAAGATTTTGATCAAAAACGCTTACCGCAAAGACCGGCCCGCACTGGCCGCGTGAGCCTCACTTGGGGGGTGGCTGCGGTGCAGGTTCACAAGACCCAAAGGCGGCCAAGACCAAGCGCAATCAGAGCGATCACCAAGTCGCCTCTTCATTTCATTTCTTAGGAGTCAATCATGATCATCAAAAAAACCATCACCCACGCGGTATTGGCTGCAGCCATGGCCGTCAGCAGCGTCAGCGCATTCGCCACCACCTTCAAAGTCGCCGTGGGCGACGCAGAAGGCAGCGCCCAATGGGCCATGGCCACCCAATTCAAATCGTTGCTGGAAGCCAAAGTCGGCGGCAAGCACAAGGTTGATTTGTTCCCCAACGGCCAGTTGGGCGGTGAAGAAACCACCGTCAACAGCGCCAGCATGGGCACACTGGACTTCTCGGTGCTGGCCATCAACAACGTGACGCCCTTCTCGCCCACCGTGGGCATCTTGACGCTGCCCTACGTCATCCAAAGCGCCGCTGAAGCCAAGACCTTGGTCATGGGCGAAGTGGGCAAAGAGCTGACCGAAAACACCATCCGCGACGCCGGTGTGCGCATCGTGGGCTGGACCTTCACCGGCTTTCGCGTGCTGACCAACTCCAAGCGCCCCGTCAAAACCTTGGAAGACCTCAAGGGCTTGAAGATTCGCGTGCCCAAGAACGAAATCATGATCGCTTCTTACCAAGCCTGGGGCATCAACCCCACGCCCATGGCCTGGTCTGAAACCTTCACCGCCTTGCAACAGCGCGTCGTCGACGGTCAAGACAACCCCTACATCACCGTCAGCTCGATGAAGTTCAACGAGGTGCAAAAGTACATCACGAACATCCGCTACGTCTTCTCCTTGGAGCCCATCATCATCGGTGAAGGCACGTTCAAAAAGCAAACGCCTGCGGTGCAAAAAGCCATCTTGGAAGCCGGCAAAGAAGCCTCGCAATACAGCTATGACTACCTGCTGAAGACGGAAGACAAGATCCGCAAGGAACTGACCGCCAAAGGCATGGAAATCACCGACGCCGCCAACGGTGAAAAAGAGTGGATCGCCAAGGCCACAACGGCTGTGTGGCCCAAGTTCTACGACAGCATCGGCGGCAAAGCCAAGCTGGATCGCGTGCAAAAGCTGTTGGGTCGCTGATGCATGCCGCGTGACGGGGCTCTGGCAGCACGCCAGCCCGTCACGCTCGCTTGAAACCCACACAGGCGCCTGCACGGCGCCTGTGTTTTGAAGCCCGTGCTGTGTCTAGGTTGGAGCACCAAGCCCATGTCCTTGAAGAAAAAAATCCTCACCACTTTGGATGACGCCGAAAGCCTGTTGTGCGAGGCCTTGCTGGCCTTGTTTGTGCTGTTGTTGTTCGTGCAAATCTTGGCGCGCCAACTGTTTGGCTATTCGATTGCTTGGAGCGAAGAGCTCTCGACCTACATGTTCGTGTGGTTTGCTTACCTTGGCGCCGTGGTGGCCGCCAAAAAATCTGCGCACAACCGCGTGACTTTTCACTTTGCGTTTTTGCCCAAAGCACTCGGCAAACGCTTGATGAACCTGGCCGACTTGTTGTGGGTCGCGTTCAACCTCTACTTTGTTTACCTGAGCTACGACTTTGTGTTCGTGCGCATGAACCTGTTTTGGAAGGCCCAAACCCTGGGCGTGCCCATGAAGTACATCTACATGATCTTGCCCCTGGCCTTCACCCTGATGTCGATTCGCATCTTGTGGAACGTCTACGTCAGCGTCTTCCGTGGGGCCGAGTTGCTGGACCCTGAAGCCGAAGCCCTCGCACAAATGAAGAAAGACCACGAACAAGCCCAGGCTTGAGTGGACTCAGGAGTTCAACCATGGACGCATACGTTGCAGAAATTTTGTTTGGCGGCTTCTTGCTGTTGCTGCTGATCGGTGCCCCCATCACCGTGGCCCTGGGTGGCGCGGGCATGGTGGCCTACCTGGCGCTGGACAAAGACCCCATCGCGCTGGTGCAAATCGCCTTCAACTCGGTGGGCAGCTTCCCACTGATGGCCTTGCCCGCCTTTGTCTTGGCTGGCGCCTTGATGGAAGCGGCTGGCATCTCCAAACGCCTGGTCGACATCGCCGAGTCGCTGGCTGGCCCCATCACCGGAGGCCTGGGCGCTGCGACGGTGATCGCTTGCTTGTTCTTCGGCGCCATCTCGGGCTCTGGCCCGGCCACCACAGCGGCAGTCGGCATGTTGATGATCCCAGCCATGACGCGGCGCCAGTACGACAAGGCCTATGCCTCAGCGGTCACGGCGGCCTCGGGCGGCTTGGGCATCATCATCCCGCCGTCGATCCCCATGGTGATTTTTGGCATCGCCGCTTTGGGCATGCAACCACCGCCTGAAGCCGTTGAAAAGTTCGGCACCTTTG
>JALRFN010000069.1 GCA_023268425.1 Burkholderiaceae bacterium
GTGCTTGTCTTTGCGTGAGTAGGCGCCCAGGCGCAGGTTTTCTTCGACCGTCAAGCCCGTGAAGGTGCCGCGCCCATCGGGCACGTGGGCAACGCCGGCGCGCACCACTTTGTCGGTGGGTTTGCCGGCCACGTTTTCACCTTGGAACACGATGTCGCCTGAGGTTTTCACCGTTTGACAAATCGCGCGCAGGGTCGTGGTCTTGCCCGCGCCGTTGGCGCCCAATATGGTGGTGATGCCACCTTTTTCGAGCTCGAAATTGATGCCAAACAGGGCTTGCGTGTTGCCGTACCAGGCGTTGAGGTCTTTGACTTCTAGTAGTTTCATGCTGCTTCACCCCCGAGGTAAGCGCGAATGACTTCGGGGTGTTGTTGAACTTGCTCTGGCGTTCCCTCGGCAATTTTTTTGCCAAAGTTGATGGCCACAATCCAGTCGGAAACGTCCATCACCAAGTGCATGTGGTGTTCCACCAGCAGCACGGTTAGGCCCATTTCGTCACGCACGTATTTGATGAGGTTGCCCAAATCGGTCAATTCCTCGTGATTCAGGCCCGCTGCCGGCTCGTCCAGCAGCAAGAGCTTGGGGTTGGCCGCGAGGGCGCGTGCAAATTCGACGCGTTTTTGATAGCCAAAGGGCAGCTCGCCGACCGGGCGGCTGGCGACGTCTTCTAGCTTCAGGCGCTTGACCAAATCAGCGGCGATGCCACGCAAACGATCTTCTTCTTCGCGCGTTTTGCGGGTGGGCCAGAGGCCTTGCAAAAAACCTGCGTGGGAGTGGCTGTGCGCGCCGACCATGATGTTCTCGGCCACGCTCATGGTGCGGAACATGGCCAGGTTTTGGAAGGTGCGGCCAATGCCGACCTTGGTCATTTCGTGTACTGGGGTGTTGGTGATGGACTTGCCTTCGAACAGCAAATCACCTTCTTGGTACTGATAGAGGCGACTGAGGCAGTTGAATAAGGTGGTTTTGCCGGCGCCATTGGGGCCAATCAAGCCACACACCTTGTCACGCGGAATGTCGAACGAAACATCGTCCAGCGCTGTGATGCCGCCAAAGCGCACAGTGATGCCTTTGACCGCCAACAACGTTTGAGAAGCGTCTGATACCAAGTTGTCCCTCCAATCCATGGTTTCGAGCAAGCAATACAAGACTTGTCTTGCAACATGCTAAGGCAGTCTACGGATCATGTATCGCCGACTGCCTAGGACAAACACCTAGTGCGAGTCATGTTGGTTACAGCGATACACCCTGGCGCATCTGGGCATACATGCGGTGATGGCTGCGGCGACGGTATTCATGGGATTGGGCATGTCTTGATCTGGGCGGCGTCTCGCGGGTGATAGTGATCGTGCGGCGTTGCGCTCACCATCGCCCCATGACATCAACACCTTGAGGAGCGCGCGATGTTGGGCATGAATTGGACTGACTTGGATCGCATGGCTGCGATGATTCCCGATGGCAGCAGCGTCACCATCCACAAAGGTGACGAGGCCGATGTGCCCATGGCCTTGGCTTGGGCCATGATCAAGCGCGGGCTGCGCGGCTTGCATGTGGTGACCTTGCCCACGGCCGCCTACCCGGTCAGCGGCATGATGATGGATTTGCTGATTGGTGCAGGCTGTGTGGATTCGGTTGAAACTTCGGGCATCTCGCTGCACGAGTTGGGTCCGGCACCTCGCTTCTCCGCTGCGGTCAAGTCTGGGCAATTGCGCGTCATCGACGCCACCTGTCCCGCGGTGTACGCGGGTTTGCAAGCGGGGGCCAAAGGTCAACCCTTCGCGCCGTTGCGCGGACTGATTGGCAGCGATGTGCAACGCCACCGAGACGATTACAAGATCATCGATAACCCCTACCTGCCGGGTGATCGCATTTGTTTGATCCCAGCCATCAACACCGACGTGGCGATTTTTCACGCTGAGATGGCCGACCAAGAAGGCAACATTTGGGTGGGGCGTGACCGAGATCGCGTCTTGGCTGCGCACGCTGCGCGCCTGACCTTGGTCACGGTCGAGCGCGTTGTCGAGGGCAATTTCTTTGATGACGAGCGCTTGAGTGCTGGCCTGATCGGCGCCATGCATGTCGATGCCGTGGCCGTCGCGGCTCAGGGCTGCGCGCCCATGCACATCGACGGCAGCACGGACATGGACGCGGTGCGTGCCTACCAAGCCGCTGCGCAAAGTCAAGACGGCTTCGACCAGTACGTGGCTCAACGGCTGCAAGGAGTGGCAGCGTGAACGCGGCGTGCAAAGACGAAGAGCTCTATGCCAGTGTGATCGCTGACCTGTTGGGTGGGATCCGCCACGTGGCAGTGGGCATGTTGTCGCCCATTCCGGGTTGCGGCGCACTGTTGGCGCAAGCCCTCAGCCCCGATCCCCTGCGGGTGTCCATATTGGGCAGCAAACGCTTCAACCGTTGGACCAATGGCGGCGCGGAGTTGTTTGATGTGGCGGGGCGAGGCGAAATCGACGCCTTCTTTTTGAGTGGTGGCCAGATCGACGGCCACGGCAACATCAACTTGGTCGGCGTCGGTGATTACCCAGAAACCAAGGTGCGGTGGTCGGGCTCATTTGGCTCGGCGTATTTGTACTTCGTCGTGCCTCGGGTGATTTTGTTTCGCTGGGAGCACAGCCGCCGTACGCTGGTGGAGCAGGTGGACTTCATCAGCGCGCCGGGTCAGTCGCCCGCAGACGTCCACCGCACAGGGGGACCGATTGCCTTGCTGACGAATTTGTGCCTGTTTCATTACGACAAGGCGCAAGGACGTTTCCGCCTGCAAAGCATCCACCCCGGACACAGCTTGGAAGAGGTGCGAGACCAGACGGGCTTCGACTTTGATTGCCCCCACGAGGTGCCCGTGACTGCGACACCCGATGAACGTCGCTTGCGCTTGCTGCGCGAGCAGGTGGCCACGCAAATGGTCGACATCTACCCCAAATTCGCGCAAGAGGTCTTCGGGCTCACAGCCCCCGGCGCGGTCGCGGCTTGAAGGGGTAGCGACATGGCGGGCATGGACGCAGAAACCGCTGCCACGCTGCGCGGCTTGCTCCTTGATGTGCCGGTTGCGGCCTTGGCGACTTTGCACAAAGGCGAGCCTGCAGTGTCCATGGTGCCCTGGGTGTGGTCGCCTGATCTCGAATCGTTTTTGATTCACGTGAGTGGCTTGGCCACGCACACGCGCGACATGCAAGAGCACCCGCGCGTCAGCGCCATGGTCATGGGGTGCTTAGGCGAAGCACCATCGCCACAAGCCCTGCCGCGCATCAGTTTGCAAGCCGACGCCCGTTTTCTGGACAAGCGCGATGCGAGCGCCTACGCGGCACAACAGGCTGTTTATTTGGCGCGCTTCCCAGACGCGGAAATCATGTTCGGGCTCGGGGATTTTTCACTGGTGGCCCTGCAGCCTGTCTCGGCGCGCTTGGTGGCGGGTTTTGGACAGGCCTACAGCTTGGTGGGCGAGCGCTTGCGGGCTTGGTTGTTGGCTGACGATGGGCACAGTGAGTCCGTTCAGACCGCGTAGCCAGGGTTGTGTCGGTCCACCAAGCGGCGCATGGCGGCAAATGAGTCCTCGCCCGCACCCGTGTTGGGGTTGAAGTTCAGGGAGTCGCGCACGCAGTTGTTGAGCACGTCTTCAGGAATGGCGCGCAAAGGCCCGAGTGCCTGGGAGGCGATTTGCACCTCGCACGCGCGCTGGACCAACCACATCAGGTTGAAGGCTTGCGCCAGGGTTTGCCCCATGACCACCGGCCCGTGGTTGCGCAGCAGCAGCACGCGCTTGCCGCCTGCGCTGGCCAAAATGCGTTGGCCTTCCTCATGGTGCACGGTGATGCCTTCAAAGTCGTGGTACGCGACCTGGTTCCACAATTGAGCGGCATAAAAGTTGGTGAATGAAAGCCCCGCCTCGGTGCAGCAAACCGCCAGCGTGGGCGTGGTGTGGATGTGCATCACACAGTGGGCATCGGGTACCTGGGCGTGGATCGCGCCGTGAAACGCAAACGCCGCAGGGTTGATGCCCCAGTCCGAGTGTCCGACAACTTGC
>JALRFN010000195.1 GCA_023268425.1 Burkholderiaceae bacterium
GACTGGCGATGGGGCCGCCTACTTGTTGCGCCCCGATCAACACGTTTGCGGCCGCTGGCTCCAACTCAACGGCCAGGCGCTGAACGCCGCATTGACCCAAGCCACCACTGGAGCCCCGGCATGAACACCCCCGCCCCCAAAACCCTCAGCATCGCCGCACTGGAAAAGGTCTACGACCAATTGGCTGAAGCCATCGACGCCAGCGGTGAACACAGCGAAACCATGTTGGTCAAGCTGGCCCTCTTGCTGGCCGAGCACATCGGCGATGACTCGGTGGTGCTTGATTTGATCAAGCGGGCACAACGCGACTTGAACCACAGCTAAGCCCAGCCAAGCGAGCCCATTGTGGCTCAACTGGCGGCGTCGCGCACCACCCCACGCGCGCGGCGCTTGGGTTTGACGAGCTCCAAGCGAACCGGAATCACGCCATCTTCTAGATCGGCGATCTGTGCGAATGCCGACTGGCTCAAATCCACCACGCGCCCCTCAACAAACGGCCCTCGGTCAACGACTTTGACCACCACAGTGCGTTGGTTGCGCAGGTTGATCACCTTGATTCGACTGCCCAGCGGCAAACGCCTGTGGGCTGCAATCATTTGGTCATTCGCGAAGCGCTGTCCGTTGGCCGCTCTTTTGCCTTCAAAGGCATCGGCGTAATACGAGGCGTGTCCAGTCTCAGCTCGGCCCGAGATTGAGGGGGCCGCCGGATGCGGGGCGGCCCACAGCGCGCTCCCGCATGAGATCCCAATCACCCACAACATAGGCTTGATCCAAGTTTTCAGCATTTTCCCTCCCGACGCACGCAATGTGCGCGAGATTGTCACCGACTTGGCTTTGCCGCGTCTATCGAGCGCTCAGGCTGGACGCTCAGCGTTGCAAACCCGTCCAGGCTTTGTCCAAACGCTTGACACTGACAGGCTGGGGCGTGCGCAGTTCTTGGGCGAACAGGCTCACGCGCAGTTCTTCCAGCAACCAGCGGTAGGCCTGCATGGCCTCGTCCGTTTGCCCCTTGCGCTCGGCCACCAAACGCCAGTAGCGCGTCTCCATCAACTGCAGGTCTTTCATGCGCGCGGCGTCACGCACGGGGTCGGTGCGGACCTTGTCCAGACGCATGACGATGGCTTTGAGGTAGCGCGCAAAGTGCTGCAGCGCTGTCCATGGTGTTTGCGCAATAAAGGTCTTGGGCACCAAGCGCTGCAGTTGCTGCGCGCAGTCGGCGGCGGCGTCTGGCGCGCCCTTGGTGTCTTTGATCTTGCGGGCTGCGGCAGCGTACTCGACCAAAACTGCGCTGGCCAAGCGCGCGATTTCTTGCGCAATCAGGTTCAAGCGCCCGCGCCCTTCGCTGAGGCGGGCCTCAAAGGCGTCGGCACTGCTGGGCAGTGGCTCTTGTAAAAATGCCCGGTCCAAAGCCACATCAACGATTTGCTGGCGCAATTCATCCTGCGTGCCCAAAGGCATGTAAGCCACAGCCATTTTTTGCAGGTCGGGGATGTTTTTTTCCAGATACTTCAGCGCATCTTTGAGGTTCAGCGCAAACAGGCGGCGCAAGCCGGCGCGGTGTTTGGCGGCGGCCACCTCGGGCTCGTCAAAGACCTCAATGAGCACCGCATCGCCTTGATCAATCAAGGCGGGAAAGCCAATCAAGGTTTGCCCGCCTTTGCGGATTTCCATCAACTCAGGCAGTTCGCCAAAGTCCCAACTGGTGTGGCGCTGCGCTGCGTCGGCAACGGGCGCTGGCTTGGCCGCTTTCTTGGCTTGGCCAGCACTGGGCAAGTCGCTGGCTTGGCGTTGGCGCTCGGGCACTCGGCTTGGGGGCTCAAGCTCACCGCTTCTGAGCCCTTCCAATTTGAGCGAAGCCAGGGCTTGAAACGCGCCGCGCGCTTGTTTGCCCAAGTCGGCTTTGAGCGCGGCCAAGCTGCGCCCGGTGCCCAGTTGCCTGCAGTACTTCCCACGCACGCTGAACGCGCATCGGGTTTTGCACATCTATCGCATCTTTGGTTTCATCG
>JALRFN010000202.1 GCA_023268425.1 Burkholderiaceae bacterium
GTACTCGACGTGGCCGCCTTGGTAGGAGCTGATGGCAATGCCTTGAACGTCTTCTTGCAGTGCTGCCGTGACCACCTCGTCGACCGATCGGTTGTGGCCCAAGTGGATGACTTCGGCGCCCATGCTTTGCAAAATGCGACGCATGATGTTGATGGCCGCGTCGTGGCCGTCAAACAGACTGGCGGCGGTGACGAAGCGCACCTTGTGCTGGGGGCGGTAGTTGGCAAGCGCTTGGTATTCGGCAGACAAATCGGTCATGGCTGGGCCTTTGGCTCGTGGGCAGATGGGCGCGCCAAACGGCACGCCGGGACATGGTGCGAAAACGCCGAATTTAATTGACGTTTACGTAAACGTCAATTGGCCGCTACCTCAAGCAGCGTCGCCGACGCGGCAGCGGTGACACGGCTGCCGCTGGCGCGTGTCCACAATGCGCCTGACTCACTTGTCCCTGGAAGGAGAATCTGCATGCAATCCCCCGTGATGTTGATCACCGGCGCCAGCCGCGGCATTGGCGCGGCCCTGGCGCGCTTGGCGGCTGGGCGCGGCTATGCCGTGGCCATCAATTACCTGTCCAACCAAAGCGCCGCGCAAGCGGTGGCCGACGAGATCAGCGCTGCAGGCGGCCAGGCCATGTTGGTGCAAGGCGATGTGGCGCAAGAGTCAGACATCTTGCGCATGTTCGCTGCCGTTGACGCGCACTGGGGGCGCTTGGATGTGTTGGTCAACAACGCGGGCATTTTGGAGCAGATGATGCCCGTCGTGGACATGAGCGCAGAACGCATCGCGCGGGTCATGAACATCAACGTGGTGGGCCTGATGCTCTGCTGCCGCGAAGCCGTCAAGCGCATGGCCAAGAGCCAAGGCGGCTTGGGCGGTGCCATCGTCAACATTTCTTCCGTGGCTGCGAAGTTGGGCTCGCCGTTTGAATATGTTGATTACGCGGCCAGCAAAGGCGCGGTGGACAGCATCACCCTGGGCTTGGCCAAGGAAATGGCCTTGGAAGGTGTGCGTGTCAATGGCGTGCGCCCAGGCTTAATTTATACCGACATCCACGCCAGCGGCGGTGAGCCCGGCCGCGTCGACCGACTGGCGGTCAATGTCCCGATGCAGCGCGGCGGTCAGCCCGAAGAAATCGCCGAGGCCGTGTTGTGGCTGGCCAGCGATGCGGCGTCTTACGTGACCGGCACTTGGTTGGATGTCTCTGGCGGGCGTTGAAAAGCCCGCACGCTTGGCAGTGGGTTCGTGAGCTTATATACTGGTCGGAGTATCTAACGTGGCAGGCCGACAGCCTGCCCTGCAGGACGAGACGACATGACCCAATTGACCGATGACGAGCGCAAAAAATCACTGGTGCTGCGGCTCAAGCGCATTGAAGGCCAGTTGCGCGGCATCCAGCGCTTGATCGAAGAAGACGCCGATTGCGAGAAAGTGGCGCAACAACTCGCAGCGGCGCGCAAGGCTTTGGACAAGTCCTTCTACAGCCTGGTCAGTTGCGTGATCGCACAAGGCGATGTGCCGCCTGACGACGTCGCCGAACTCTTGACCCGATTTTCTTGAAATGTACTTGGAGTGTTTGCCATGACCCCGATCCAGTTGTTTGACCCCGCGTCCTCGACGTACACCTACATCATCTATGACGAGAGCAGCCGTGACGCCATCATCATCGATCCAGTGATCGAGTTGGTGGAGCGTGATTTGGCGGTGCTGAGCGAACACGGTTTGAAGTTGGCGTACAGCATCGACACCCACGCCCACGCTGACCACATCACGGGTTCGGGCCAGCTGGCCGAACACGCTGGCGCCAAAGTGGCGGCTCCCGCTGGTTGTGGTGTGGCCACGGCAGGCATCCAACTTGAGCATGGCGACACCCTGAGCTTTGGCCGCGAGACCTTGTCGTGTTTGCACACACCGGGCCACACGGCGGGGTCGATGTGCTTTGTCTGGCGTCACCACGTCTTCACTGGCGACACCTTGTTGATCAATGGTTGCGGCCGCACCGATTTTCAAAGCGGCAGCCCCGAAGCCATGTACCACAGCCTGACCGAGGTGCTGTTTGTGCTGCCCGAGGACACCATCGTGTGGCCCGGTCACGACTACCAAGGCCGCACCCACTCGACGATTGGCTGGGAAAAACGTGAAAACGCACGCGTGGCGGGCAAAGCAGAGGCCGAGTTTGTTGAGATCATGAACAACCTCAACTTGCCCAGGCCCAAGCGCATCGACGAAGCCGTACCCGCCAACCTGACCTCTGGGCTGCGCCACGACGCGGGCGTGCACGCCGGTGAACAAGTCTCTCGAGAAGCTGCGGGCTACGCGGGCGACGTTGGCGCTTTGCTGGCCTGGGAGTGGGTGCAAAACGGCGAGGCTGTGTTGATCGACGTGCGCACCGATGCGGAGCGCGAGTGGGTGGGGTTTGTGCCGGGCGCGACGGCGGTGGCCTGGAAGCAATGGCCAGGCATGGCCATGAACCCCGACTTTGACGCGCAAGTCAAAGCCGCCGTGGGCGTGGGTCAAAAAGCCGTGTTCTTGTGTCGCAGCGGCGTGCGCTCCATTGCGGCGGCCAAGCGCGGCACCGAGCTGGGCCTGGAGTCGTACAACATCCTAGAGGGCTTCGAGGGTGACCCCGACGGCCAGGCCCACCGGGGCAACAAAGGCGGCTGGCGCATGCGTGGCCTGCCCTGGCGCCAAAACTAAACCCGCTGTTCAGCCCCGGGGGACTCAGGCGGTGGTCGGCGCGGCTGGCCAGCGCATGTGCACGGCCAAGCCCCCTAAGCTGGCGTCGTCCAAGCGGATGCTGGCTTGGTGGGCGTCGATGACGCGCTTGACCAGGCTCAAGCCCAAACCGCTGCCCTGACCGCGCTCGGGGTGCACGCGAAAAAAGCGGTCCCAAACGCGCTCGCGCAAGGCCGCTGGAATGCCTTCGCCACTGTCGCAAACCACCACTTCCACCAGATCGTCTCGGGTGCAAATGCGGATGTGGATCTCGCCTTGGGCCGGCGTGTAGCGGATGGCGTTGTCGATGACGTTGCGCAGCAAAATGCGCAACGAAGCGGCGTCGCCCAGCACCCAAGCTGGCGCAGGTGCATCGAGGTCCAGTGCCAACAGCTTGTCGTCGGCGAGCACCTCCAAGCCGCGCATGACTTCCTGCGTCAAAGCGGTCATGTCCACGCGGTGCACGAGCCCTGAAATGTTCACGGCGTCGAGCGCAGCCAGGCCCAACAACTGCTCGACCATGCGTGCGGCGCGGTCCACCCCTTGGGTCAACTCGTTCAGTCCTTGTTGGCGGCTGTGCTCGTCCTGGCTGTCACGCACCCATTGGGCTTGGAGCTTGAGGGCGGTCAAGGGGCTGCGCAGCTCGTGTGCGGCGTCCGCAATGAAATGCGTTTGGCTGTCCAAGGCCAGGCGCACGCGATCCAACAAGTCGTTGAGCGCATGCAAGACAGGGCTGAGCTCGCGTGGCGCATCACGCAATGCAATCGGCGACAAGCTGTTGGCTTGGCGCTGCTGCAGCTCGTGCTCCAACACATTCAAGGGCTGCATGGCGCGCCGCGTACCCCACCAGATGCCGGTGGTCATCAGCGCGATCATCAAGGCCATGGGTACCCACACCTCCAAGGACAAGGCCTTGAACATGCGGCTGCGCTTGGCGCGTGGGTTGGCCACTTGTATGGTCAAGCCCGAGCTGATCAGTGTGAAGCTGTGCCACTCTTGTTTGGCCCACTGGAAGGTGTGGGGGCCAGCCGCTTGTTTGGGTGGACCGCCGTTGTCCAGCGAGGTGTAAATCAGTTGGTCTTTGTCGTCCCAAATTTGGCTGACGAAGTCACCGGTGTCGGGCTCTGAGGCCTCGCTGCCATCGGCGTTGGTGGTGCCGTGGCGCAAAATGGAAAATGCGATTTGCTCGAGGTTGTCGTCGCGTTGGCGATTGAAGTCGCGCCAGGCGATGGCGTAAGTCGCCCACCCCGTGATCAAGGCCGTCAGCAACAGCGCCAACAGTTGCCACACCAGCAAGCGCCGCCGAATGGAGTTCATGTGGGGGCTTGAAGTTTGAAGCCGACGCCGCGAACGTTGACCACCCATTCAGGGCCCAGTTTGCGCCGCAGGTGGTGGATGTGCACATCCAAGGCGTTGCTGGCGACTTCCTCGCCCCAGCCATACAACTGCTGCTCGATGCGGGCTTTGGCGATCACGGTATTGGGTTTGGTGGCCAAAACACTGAGGATGGCAAACTCTTTGGCGGTCAGAAAAATACCTTGACCTGCCAAGGAGACTTCTCGTGTGGCGGTGTCGATGCTCAGCTCGCCCAACTGCCAACGGGGGCTGGCCTGGCCGCGTTGGCGGCGGGTGATGGCGCTCAAACGCGCCAGCAGTTCGTGGGCGTCGAAGGGTTTGGTCAGGTAGTCGTCGGCGCCGACGTTGAGGCCAGCGACGCGGTCGTGAACTTCGCCGCGCGCACTCAAGATCAAGGTCGGGGTGGTGCGACCCTGCAGCCGCTGTTGTGCCAACCAAGCCAGGCCATCGCCGTCTGGCAAGTTCAAATCGAGTATCCACACGTCGTAGTCTTCGTCGTGCGTCGCGTGGCGGGCCGTACCCAGTTGCTGCACCCAGTTGACGGCATGTCCAGCCTGGTGCAAGGCGTTTTGCGTCGCCTGGCCAATCATGGGGTCGTCTTCGATCAACAAAATTTTCATGCTGGGCAAACGAAAAAAGCCGGTGGCGCTTGGGCACCACCGGCTTCACACACAGCGGGTGCGCGACAGGCGCCCCCGCAACCGCGTGATCACTGGGCCTTGGGTTGCGCTTCACCCGCATTGTCAGCGGGTTTGTCGCTCATCTCGGCTTTTTTCTCGGCGCTGGCTTTCTTGGCTTTTTTGGCCTTTTTCACCTTTTTGGCCTTGACGGCTTTTTTCATCTCTTTGGCCGGTGCGGCCGGTGCGGCGTCGCTGGCTGCGGCGGCTGCAGCCGGTGCAGGTGCAGCGGCTTCGTCAGCAGCGTGCGCCAGGCCCATACCCAACATCATGGCAACCAAAACAGCGCTGATGGACTTTTTCATGAAGACTCTCCGAAGTGGTCCACGCCAACATCGGCGTGGTGCACGCATTGTTGGCGGCCAATACTTAAGTGATCATTAAGCGCACGCGCGCGCCGGAAGCAAGGTGAAAGCTGTGGGGAAATCGATACGGGCTTGTCATAATCCGCACATGAACTTTCTGGCTTTGGATGTGGGCAACACCCGCTTGAAGTGGGCGCTGTACGACGCTCCGCGTGTGGGCGCGCGTGAGCTGGCGCACGGCGCGCAGTTTTTGGAAAACATCGAAAGCCTGGCCGACGGCGATTGGGCACAGCTGTCTGAACCCACTTACGTGCTGGGCAGCGTGGTCGCCGGCGACGGCGTCAAGCGCCGCGTGGAAGAGCAGTTGGAGATTTGGGACGCGCAACCGCACTGGGTGGTATCCAAAGACTTCGAAGCCGGTGTCAGCAACGGCTACGACCACCCGACGCGATTGGGCGTTGACCGTTGGGTTGCGCTGATTGGTGCGCACCAACGCATGCTGCATGGCGGCGGCTTGCGTCCTTGCGTGGTGGTCATGGTCGGCACAGCGGTGACGGTGGACGCGATGGACGCCAGTGGCAAGTTCTTGGGTGGACTCATCTTGCCGGGGCACGGCATCATGTTGCGCGCCTTGGAGTCTGGCACGGCAGGTTTGCACGTGCCCACGGGTGAGGTCGTGCCTTTTCCCACCAACACCAGTGACGCGTTGACCAGTGGCGGCACCTTTGCCATTGCCGGTGCGGTGGCACACATGGTTCAGCAGTTGCACGCCCACACGGGACAAATGCCCCGGTGCATCATGACCGGCGGTGCTGGCTGGAAAATGCTGCCCAGCATGACCGTAGACGTCGAATTGGTGGACCACTTGATCTTCGAAGGCTTGCTGCACATTGCAGCGACGCGCTTCGGGACTTGAGGCCCAAAGCCTTAAGCGCTTGGCGCGGTCTGCCCTTGCAGCAGATGAGGGTGGGCTTGCAACAAGGCTTGCGCTTGCGCAGCAGCGCTTTGTGGGTCGGCCTGTCTGGCTTGCGCGGGGTCGCGTCGGTGCTGCCAAATGACACGCGCCGGCGAGGCCGACAAAAACACCACACGATCAGCCAAGGCCAAGGCTTCGTGCAGTTGATGCGTCACCAAGACCACACTGCATTGCTCCTGTGACCACAGCGCCAACAGTTGCGAGCGCAAGCGCATGGCCGTGGGTGCGTCCAGCCCACTGAAGGGTTCGTCCAGCAACAGCAGGCGCGGTTGCACGATGAAGGCCCTGGCCAGGGCGACGCGCCGTGCCATGCCGCCCGACAACTGTTGGGGGTAAAGCGGGCCAGCGTCCGGTAGCTCAACGGCAGCCAACAATTCGCGCAAGCGCGCATCGCTGGCCTCAGGGCGCACCAAGCGCAAGTTGGCGTTGACGTTCAACCACGGCATGAGGCGCGGCTCTTGAAACATCATGCCCAAGGCGTCAGCGGGCACACCGTCGATGCGGCCTTGCATGGCAGCGTCCAAACCGGCCAGCAAAGACAACAAAGTGCTTTTGCCACAACCCGATGGCCCGACCAGCGCGACGAATTCGCCGGGGGCGATGTCCAAGCTCAGTTCGCGCAAAGCCACATGGCCATTGGCAAAGCGCTTGAGGTGAACGTCGATGTGCAAAGCGGGTGCGTTCATGTTCGCCAGCGGTTTAAGCGCGCCTCCAAGGGGCGCAGCAACAGTGCTTCCAGGCCCAACATCAAGGCCGTGAAGCAAAAGGTGTAGGCCAAGATGCCCGCGACATCAAAGAAGTGAAAGTAGTTGGCCAGGGCAAAGCCCACGCCATTGCTGCGACCCAACAACTCCACAACCAAAACAATCTTCCACACCAAGGCCAGGCCATTGCGTGCGGCGCCCGTCAGGTGTGGCAGCAATTGCGGCAGGTACACCCGTGTCCAGGTGCGCCAAGGCGAAACGCGGTAGACCTTGGCCACCGCCATCAATTGCTTGTCGATGGCGCGCGCACCTTCGCGCGTGGCCACCACCACCATGGGGAATTTGTTCAAGGCCACCGCCACCACGGCAGCCAACTCGCCCAGGCCCAGCCAGACGTAGCACAAGATGATGATGACCAAGGCCGGGACGTTCAAGGCCACGATCAAGGGCCCGTCCAGCCATCGGTCTACGCCTGGTCGGGCGCCCATGCACAAACCCAAGGACACACCCAAGCCCATGGCCAGCACGAAGCTGGCGGCCACACGCGCCAGGGTGATCGCGGTGTGGCGAAACAAGTCGCCGCTGGCGGCTTGCTCAAGCACCACGGCCGCTACCGCGCTGGGCGGCGGCAGGCTGGCCGAAGGCCATAGGCTGGACGCCGCTTGCCAAAGCCCCAGCAGCAACAGCAGGCTCGCGCCACGACTGAGGGTCGACCCCTTCACAGCGGCTGGCAAGCTTTCGGAGCGGGGCCCGGCCAAAACACCTGCGCATCCAGTTGGCGCAGACCGCCGGTCATGGCCGCCCCGCCGTGGGCCAAGAAGACGGCAAAGGCCTTGTCGGCGGCTTCGCGTTGAGCGGCGCCAAAGCAGTGCGGGGTACCGGCGCGGTAGGCGTCGCGCAGGGCTCTGAACACGGCCTCATTGGGCGCTTTCATGGTCGCACGCAAGCCATCCCAGGCTTGGTCATCGCGTGCCAGTAGAGCCTTGGTTTGGTAGGACGCGGACAAAAATCCACCAATCGCTGCCGGGTGTTGTTCGGCCCACTTGCTGTCAAAGACCCAACCAATCAGCGGCAGCTCTTGGCCTACGCCGAGTTCGCGCACCGCCGTTTGTGTGCTGATCAGCTCGCGCATGCCTTGGGCTTGCAGCCGCGCGCCAAAGTGCCAAAAGTTCAGCACCGCGTCCAGGTCGCCTTGCTCCAACAGGCGGTTGAGCAAAGGTGGGGCAGCGAACTGGGGTGTGACCATGGTGGCCAAGTCTGCGCCCAGGGTTTGCTGGGCCAGTGCGCGCAACAGCAACCAGCTCTTGTCCTGTGGCCCTCCGGCGATACCCAAGCGCTTGCCGCGCAAGTCGGCCAGTTGACGCAGCGGGCTGTTGGCCGGCACGATGATGCCGCCGACTGCCGTGGAGTAAGGGTAGAAGCTGAAGGCCT
>JALRFN010000266.1 GCA_023268425.1 Burkholderiaceae bacterium
GGCGTGAAAGTTTGGCCTTGGGGCCGAGGTAACGCGCCACGTGGTATTCCTTAACAAATCTACTGCTCAGCTAGGAGCAGGAGCCGCCTCAAATGGTTTGAAGCGGCGGTGGTCTTAAACGAAAAAAGATGCCGGCGTTGAAACACAGGCATCTGAGGGTTTGCACCCCGCGATCTGAACAATCAGATGCGGCGGCGCTTCGGCGGACGGCAGCCGTTGTGCGGCACAGGCGTCACATCCGAAATCTGGGTGATGCGGATGCCCAAGGCACCCAAAGCACGCACCGAAGACTCGCGGCCAGGGCCGGGGCCTTTGATTTCAACTTCCAGGTTCTTGATGCCCTGTTCCATCGCGGCACGGCCAGCGACTTCAGACGCGACCTGAGCGGCGAATGGGGTGGACTTGCGTGAACCCTTGAAGCCTTGACCACCAGAAGAAGCCCACGACAAGGCATTGCCCTGGCGGTCGGTGATGGTGATGATGGTGTTGTTGAACGACGCGTGAACGTGTGCAATGCCGTCAGAAATATTCTTGCGGACTTTCTTGCGCACACGCGCGGCAGCGTTGGAAGACTTGGCCATGTGTTCTCTTTCTGCTCGAAATTATTTCTTCAATGCCTGAGCCGCACGACGCGGGCCCTTGCGGGTACGGGCATTGGTTTGTGTGCGTTGGCCGCGAACCGGCAAACCACGACGATGACGCATGCCACGGTAGCAACCGATGTCCATCAAACGCTTGATGTTCATGGTGGTTTCGCGACGCAGGTCACCCTCGATGGTGAAGCGACCAACGGCCTCACGCAGCTTTTCCAGATCGTTGTCGTCGAGGTCTTTGACTTTTTTCGTCTGCGCGATGGCGCACGCGTCGCAAATCTGACGCGCGCGGGTCGGGCCAATGCCAAAGATCGATGTCAGGCCAACCCAGATGTGTTTTTGGGTGGGGATGTTGATACCAGCAATACGTGCCATGGTGTTCCTCTACTTAAACAGATCAGCCTTGACGCTGCTTGTGACGCGGATCGGTACAGATCACGCGCACGACACCGTGGCGGCGGATGATTTTACAGTTGCGGCACATTTTTTTGACCGAAGCCGAAACTCTCATGTTTTTCTCCTAAAGCTCTCAAGCTGGGGCCACAAGGCGCCCAAAAATTCAACGTCAACCTCAGCGAATCATCGGGCCTTTGAAATTGGCCTTCTTCAGCAAGGACTCGTACTGCTGCGACATCATGTAGTTCTGCACTTGGGCCATGAAGTCCATGACCACAACCACAATGATCAACAGTGACGTGCCGCCGAAATAGAACGGCACGTTGTATTTCAAAATCAAAAACTCAGGCAACAAACACACGAAGGTGATGTACGCCGCGCCCACCAAGGTCAATCGAGCCAAAATCTTGTCGATGTAGCGTGCCGTTTGATCACCAGGGCGAATACCCGGGACAAAAGCGCCGCTCTTTTTCAAGTTGTCAGCGGTTTCTTTGCTGTTGAACACCAGCGCGGTGTAAAAGAAGCAGAAGAACACAATCGCTGCCGCGTAAAAAGCGACATAGATTGGTTGGCCCGGTGACAAAGCGCCTGCCAAATCACGCAACCAAAGGGTCGACTCGCCTGTACTGAACCAGCCCACAATGGTTGCCGGCAACAGGATGATGGAGCTGGCGAAAATCGGCGGGATCACGCCAGACATGTTCAACTTCAAAGGCAAGTGCGAGCTCTGACCGCCATAGACCTTGTTGCCGACCTGCCGACGTGCGTAGTTCACCAAAATCTTGCGCTGACCGCGCTCAATGAACACCACGAAGTAAGTCACCAAAGCCACAACCACCATGATGAACAAGGCCACCAAGATGCTCATTGAACCCGTGCGTACCAGCTCAGCAAAGCCACCCAAGCCTTGCGGCAGACCGGAAGCAATGCCCGCAAAGATCAAGATGGAAATGCCGTTACCCAGACCGCGCTCAGTGATTTGCTCACCCAGCCACATCAAGAACAAAGTACCCGCAGTCAGACTCACCACTGCCGTCAAGCGGAAAGTGAAACCTGGATCAATGACCAAGCCAGCCGTACCCTCGAGCGCCAAGGCAATACCCAACGACTGAAAGACCGCCAAAGCCACAGTGCCATAACGCGTGTACTGCGTGATTTTGCGACGCCCAGCTTCGCCTTCCTTTTTCAAGGATTCAAAAGCGGGGATCACATAACCAGCCAACTGCATGATGATCGATGCCGAGATGTAGGGCATGATGCCAATGGCAAAAACCGAGAAGCGGCTCAGCGCACCACCTGAGAACATGTTGAACAAGCTCAGAATGCCGCCTTGCTGCCCCTTGAACAGTTGCTGCAATTGGTCAGGGTCAATCCCCGGCACTGGTATGTGCGCACCAATGCGGTACACGACCAGAGCCGCCAACAAAAACAACAGCCGGCGACCCAGGTCACCATAGTTGTTCTTGCCGTTGCCGAGGGAAGCGTTGGTTGCCACGCGATTGCCTTTGCTAGAGGTGCAGCCGATCAGGCCTCGACGCCGCCGCCAGCAGCTTCAATCACTGCTCGCGCACCCGCCGTCGCATTCACGCCTTTGAGTTTGACCGCTTGAGTCAACTCGCCCGACTTGATGACCTTGACTTTTTTGACCATGTCGCCGACCAGGCCTGCGGCTTTGAGCGCCAGCAGGTCGACTTCGGCGGCACCCAGGCGCGCCAAATCAGTCAGCGTGACCTCGGCATTCAAGGCCTTCAAGTGCGACTTGAAGCCGCGCTTGGGCAAACGGCGATGCATGGGCATCTGGCCGCCTTCAAAACCCACTTTGTGGAAACCACCTGCACGTGACTTCTGACCCTTGTGACCGCGACCCGCGGTCTTGCCCAAGCCAGAACCAATGCCGCGACCAACGCGACGCTTGGCGTGTTTGGCGCCTGCACCCGGTTTGATTTGATTCAATTCCATTTCGCGCTCCGATCAGATCACTTTGAGCAGATAGCTCACTTTGTTGATCATGCCGCGAACTGCAGGGGTATCCTCCAGCTCACGAACGCTGTTGACTCGACGCAGGCCCAAGCCGCGAACGGTGGCGCGATGGTCTTCGCGGCAGCCGATGGGGCTCTTGACCAGCTGAATCTTGACTTTTTTGGTATCGCTCATGTCGCTACCCTCAGTTGAAGATTTGCTCAACCGTCAGACCGCGCTTGGCAGCCACTTCGGCTGGGGTCGTCAAGTTGTTCAAAGCATTGATCGTGGCGCGCACGAGGTTGTAGGGGTTAGACGTGCCATGGCTCTTGGCCACAACATCGGTCACACCTGCCACCTCAAACACAGCGCGCATCGGGCCGCCAGCAATGATGCCGGTACCCTTGGAAGCGGGCAACAACATCACACGAGCAGCGCCGTGGTGACCGTGAACCGCATGCGGCACCGTGCCATCTTTCAAGGCAACCTTGGTGATGTTGCGGCGTGCCGCTTCCATCGCCTTTTGGACACCGACCGGCACTTCACGCGCCTTGCCCTTGCCCATGCCCACGCGGCCATCGCCGTCACCAACGACGGTGAGGGCTGCAAAAGCCATGATGCGGCCACCCTTCACCACTTTGGTCACGCGGTTGACCGCGATCATTTTTTCGCGCAACCCATCTTCAGGAGCGTCGCTCTTTGCATTCGCCATCATTTTTGCCATGGTGTGCTCCTGATTTAGAACTGCAGACCGGCTTCGCGAGCCGCTTCAGCCACTGCCTTGACACGACCGTGGAAGGCAAAGCCTGAACGGTCAAAGGCAACTTTTTCAATGCCAGCGGCTTTCGCGCGCTCAGCAATGCGTTGGCCAATCAAAGTGGCCGCAGCCACCGTTGCACCCTTGCCGCTTGCACCCAATTGCTGGCGCATTTCCGCTTCAGCAGTTGAAGCGCTGGCCAACACTTGCGTGCCGCAGCCAGAGACGACCGTGGCGTACATGTGCAAGTTGGTGCGATGAACGGCCAAACGCGGCACGCCTTGACCAGCAATACGTGCGCGGGTTTGACGGGCCCGGCGCAGACGTTGTTCTTTCTTCGTCAACATGATCCGGTTCCTTATTTCTTCTTGGCTTCTTTCATGACCACACGCTCATCCGCGTAGCGAATGCCCTTGCCCTTGTAGGGCTCGGGCGGACGCACGGCGCGAACTTTTGCGGCCATTTGGCCAACCGCTTGGCGGTCAGCGCCTTTGATCAAGATTTCGGTTTGTGTCGGGCACTCCACTTTCACACCCTCAGGCATGATCATGACGACGGGGTGCGAGAAGCCAACACTGAGGTTCAACTTTTCGCCCTGCGCTTGTGCGCGATAACCCACACCAATCAGGCTCAGCTTCTTTTCAAAGCCCTTGGTCACGCCAGTCACCATGTTGTTGACCAACTGGCGGAACGTACCGGCCAAAGCATTGGCTTCAGCGCTGTCGTCGACTGGGGCCACGCGAATTTCCGCGCCTTCTTGCGCCACCGTGACCAAACGGTTGGGAACCAAGTTCAACGTACCCAAAGCACCCTTGACGGTGATTTGCGCACCCAGACTGACTTCAACACCGGCGGGCACGGACACGGGCTGCTTACTTACTCGAGACATTGTGTTTCTCCTTCAGCCAGCCGTTAAGCGACGTAGCACAGCACTTCGCCACCGACACCGGCTGCGCGCGCTTTGCGATCAGTCATCACACCCTTGGGCGTCGTGACAATCGCCACGCCCAAGCCGTTCTTCACTTGCGGAATCGCCTTGGTACCGCGATAGACGCGCAGGCCAGGGCGGCTCACGCGCTCAATGCTGTCGATCACCGGGCGACCAGCGTAGTACTTCAACGCGATTTCCAACGTCGGCTTACCGCCTTCGTTGTTGACCTTGAAGTCTTCGATATAGCCTTCTTCTTTCAGAACCGCCGCGATGGCGCTTTTCAGCTTGGACGAGGGCAGAGACACGCTCAGCTTTTCGACCATTTGCGCATTGCGGATGCGGGTCAACATGTCCGCGATAGGATCACTCATGCTCATGGTTGTTCTCCTATGCCTTACCAGCTGGCCTTGGTGACACCAGGGATGTCGCCAGCAAAAGCCAGTTCACGAATCTTGTTACGCGCCAGACCGAACTGACGGAACGTACCGCGGGGACGACCCGTGATCGCACAGCGCGCGCGCTGGCGGGTCGGGTTGGCGTTGCGGGGCAACTGTTGCAGCTTGAGGCGCGCCTCCATGCGCTCATCATCAGAGCGCTTGGCATCGTCGGCAACTGCCTTCAATTCTTTGTACTTGGTCGCGAACTTGGCTGCCAATTTGGCACGCTTGAGTTCGCGCTGGAGCAATGCTTGTTTAGCCACGCGTCACCTCAGTTCTTGAAGGGGAAACGGAACTCAGACAAGAGGGCCTTGGCCTCTTCGTCGGTCTTGGCGGTGGTCGTGATGCTCACGTTCAAACCGCGCAAGGCATCGACCTTGTCGTATTCGATTTCAGGGAAAATGATCTGCTCTTTGACGCCAATGTTGTAATTGCCGCGACCATCAAAAGAACGACCCGAGATACCACGGAAGTCACGCACTCGCGGCAGCGCCACGGTCACGAAACGATCCAGGAATTCAAACATGCGATCACCGCGCAAAGTCACCATGCAGCCGATGGCTTGGTTTTCGCGGATTTTGAAACCCGCAATCGCCTTGCGCGACTTGGTCACCACAGGCTTTTGACCCGCGATTTTGGTGAGGTCACCAACCGCGTTGTCCATGACTTTCTTGTCTGCAACTGCCTCACCCACACCCATGTTGAGGGTGATCTTGGTGATGCGAGGCACTTCCATGATGGACTTGTAACCAAACTTTTCAACCAAGTTCGGCACGACTTTGTCTTTGTAAAAATCAGCGAGACGAGCCATGATTAAGCCACCTTGATTTCTTCGCCGCTGGATTTGAAGACGCGCACTTTTTTGCCATCTTCCAGCGTCTTGATGCCCACGCGATCAGCCTTACCCGTTGCGGCGTTGTAAATCGCCACATTGGATTGATCAATCGCCGCGTTTTTCTCAACGATGCCACCCTGCACACCAGCCATGGGGTTTGGCTTGACATGCTTTTTGACCAGGTTGACACCCTCGACCATCAGATGCGACTCATCGACGCGCGACAACACCTTGCCACGCTTACCCTTGTCGCGACCTGCGATCACGATGACTTCGTCGCCAGTACGGATCTTGTTCATCGCCTACCTCTTACAGAACTTCGGGCGCCAAAGACACGATCTTCATGAACTTCTCGGTACGCAACTCGCGCGTCACCGGGCCGAAGATACGGGTGCCAATTGGCTCCAACTTGGCATTGAGCAACACCGCGGCGTTGCCATCGAATTTGATCAAAGCACCGTCGGGACGACGGATGCCTTTGGCCGTGCGCACCACCACCGCGTTGTAGACCTCGCCTTTTTTGACGCGGCCACGAGGCGCAGCTTCTTTGATGCTCACTTTGATGATGTCACCCACAGACGCATAACGGCGCTTGGATCCGCCCAGCACCTTGATGCACAGCACAGATTTCGCACCCGTGTTGTCCGCAACATCGAGTCGGCTTTCAGTTTGAATCATTTGTAATTCCCAACTTGAACAATCACACCACCAGGCGCAATCAATCAGTCTTGGGCCCGTCGTCACGGCTTGACCTGTTGATCAAACCACTCCATTGGGCATGTTTGGTTGAACGCTTCGCTACATTTGCCTAACGACAACGCTCGCCAGGGAGCTTGTCCCAAGCGCGCGCTTTTCGAGCGAAGCCTTGAATTGTATAACACAATCCGCGAACTTTGCAAGCTGCACTTGGTTGACGTCACGCAGGGTGTCGCGCCGGGTGGACAATCGGGGCCACGCGCGCAAGCACGTCTCATATTTTCCCCTTATTTTCAGGAGCCATCGCATGTCCACACCTCGTACCCTCTTTGTCGGCGGCGGCAACATGGCCACTGCCATCATCGGCGGCTGCGTAGCCAACGGGGTAGACCCACACTCGATTTTGGTCATCGAACCCGATGACGCCCAACGGCAACGCCTCAGCGCAGACTTGGGCGTCTCGGCCATCGCCGCCCCCGGCCCTGCGCTGAGCGCTTGCGACACGGTGGTTTGGGCGGTCAAGCCACAAGTCATCAAAGAAGTCGCCCTGTCACTGGCGGCCCATCTCCCCCCGGAGGCGCTGCACATCAGCGTGGCCGCTGGAGTGACCTCGGACAGCTTGCGCCAATGGCTGGGCACTGAGCGCATCGTTCGCGCCATGCCCAACACACCTGCACTCGTCGGCCATGGTGCCACCGGGCTGTTCGCGCGTGCTGCGGTGAGCGCCGATGAGCGCCAACGCGTCGACCGTCTGCTCGCAGCCACCGGCTTGGTCTTGTGGGTGGAAGAGGAAGCTGACTTGGAAGCGGTGACCGCAGTCTCCGGTAGCGGGCCCGCCTATTTTTTCTACATCATGGAAGCCATGACGGACGCAGGCGAGCACATGGGCTTGAGCCGCGAAACGGCCCAACGCTTGGCCATTGCCACGTGCACAGGAGCCGGGCACCTGGCCGCACAAAGCGATGACCCCCCGGCCGTTCTGCGCGAGCGTGTGACTTCAAAAGGCGGCTCCACCTATGAGGCTTTGGCGGTCATGCGCCAGCGTGACTTGAGCGGCATCATGGACGAAGCCATGCGCGCTTGCGCGGCGCGCGCGCGCGAGATGGGGCAGCAATTCGGTTGAGCGCCAGGCCCCAAGGTCACCCACTGCCGCGCGTCAACACCACGCCGACAAAGACCGTGAAGCCCAGCCAGTGGTTGACGCGAAACGCCTTGAAACAACCCTCACGGGTGCGGCCTTTGATGTGTGCGTGGTGCCAAGCGACTTGAGCCAGCGCCAACAACATGGTGATGCCCCAGAAGGGTTCACGCCACAAAGCCAGCGCCCAAGTCCACCCCAGCAGGTGCAGCAGGTAAAACCCAATGACCATGGCCACGTCCCAGCGGCCCAGGGTGATGGCTGAGGTTTGGATGCCCAAGTGGATGTCGTCGTCGCGGTCCACCATCGCGTACTCGGTGTCATAAGCCAAGACCCAGAACAAGTTGGTCAACAACAAACCCCAAGCCAAGGGCGGCACCGCCGCCCACCACGCCGCCCAGCCTGACCAGGCTTGGCCCTGCGCGTGCACGGCCGCAAACGCCATGGGAATACCAAACGAAAAAGCCACGCCCAACACCGCCTGAGGCATGGCGAACCAGCGCTTGGCGTATGGGTAAACAATCGCCACGGCCAATGCAGCAAATGACCACACCACCGCCACCACATTGGTGGTGAGCACCAAGGCAAAAGCCAGCAACGCCAACAAAGCCCCCACCCACAGAGCCTCGGCCACCCCGACAGCGCCAGTGGTCACCGGTCGGTTGGCGGTGCGCTTGACGTGACGATCAAACTCGCGGTCGGCCACGTCGTTGACGCAGCAGCCAGCGCTGCGCATCAGCACCGTCCCCGCGACAAACACCAACAGCAGGTGCCAACCCGGGAAGCCATCGGCCGCCACCCACAAGGCCGAAAGCGACGGCCACAACAACAACAACCAGCCAGCAGGTCGATCCCAGCGAATCAAGTCCAAATACAAACGCCAACGCCCGCCCATGAACCGCTCCTGCTTCATGCTTTGAGAAAGTCGGATTTTGCGCCCAGCCATCGATCCATGTGGGCTTGCGCCTGCTCAGGGCAGGTATCCAACATCCACGCGGCCTCGGCACGGGCCCAATCGAGCAAAGCCTCATCCTCTTGTAAGTCCGCAAAACGCAACAAGGCCGCACCAGACTGGCGTGCACCCAAAAACTCCCCGGGGCCGCGCAAGGCCAGGTCCACCCGCGCCAATTCAAAGCCGTCGTGAGTCTCAACCATGGCCTGCAAACGCTGTTTGGCCAATGGGCCTAGTGGCGTCTCGTACAACAAGGCGCACGCCGACGCTGCACTGCCGCGCCCCACCCGGCCTCGCAACTGATGCAGTTGACTCAAGCCAAAGCGCTCGGCGTGCTCGATCACCATCAGTGAGGCATTGGGCACATCCACACCCACTTCGATCACCGTGGTGCTGACCAGCACCTGGATGTCGCCGGCGGCAAAGCCTGTCATCACCGCTTTCTTTTCCGCTAGGGGCAATCGCGCGTGCAACAGCGCCGCTCGGGGCAGCACCTCAGCTTCGGCCACCGACGCGCAGGGCGCTTGCCCCAAGGCCTCGCACAGCAGGGCGTAGCTCTGTGTGGCACTTTGCAGATCCAAAGCCTCGCTGTCTTCGATCAGCGGGCAAACCCAATACACCTGGCGCCCTTGTGCCACTTGCGCGGCGATGCGCGCGATCACATCTGGGCGTCGAGCGGCAGGGATGGCCCGCGTGACCACCGGCGTGCGCCCGGGCGGCAGTTCATCCAGCGTCGACACATCCAAGTCGGCGTACAAGGTCATGGCCAGGGTACGCGGGATGGGGGTGGCCGTCATCATCAGCATGTGGGGCTCCCACGGTGGCCCCGCGTCCGCTGCGGGACGCGCCAATTTGCGCCGCAAGTTCAATCGCTGCTCCACGCCAAAGCGGTGCTGCTCATCAACAATCACCAGGCCCAGGTTCGCAAACACCACGCTGTCTTGAATCAGCGCGTGGGTACCCACCACCAGCGCCGCTTCACCACTGGCCACAGTGGCCAGCATGGCGCTGCGCTCCTTCTTTTTTTGCGCGCCCACCAACCAAGCCACGGTTTGCCCACGAGCGGCCAAGAGGGGCTGAAACCATTCCAAGAGCTTGCGAAAGTGCTGTTCAGCCAAGATCTCGGTGGGCGCCATCAAGGCGCACTGCCAACCGGCGTCCATGCACACGCAAGCAGCCAAAGCCGCAACCACTGTTTTGCCAGAACCCACATCGCCTTGTAGTAAGCGATTCATCGGCAAGCTGCGCGCCAAGTCGGCGCTGATTTCGGCCACCACCCTGCGCTGTGCGCCCGTCAGGGCAAAAGGCAGCTGGGCTTGCAAGGCCTTCAACAAGCGCGCTTGTGCATCCAGGGTGGGCGCGCGCTGGGCATCGCGCAGGCGCCTGGCTTGCGCCTGGGCCAGCTGCTGCGCCAACAGCTCCTCTGCCTTCAAGCGCTGCCACGCGGGATGCGAACGGTCTTCCAGTTGCGCCACCGAAGTCTGAGGCGTGGGGTGGTGCAAAAACTGCAAACTGCGCTGCAAAGTCCAGGCTGCATCCAAACCCAAAGGCGCCAAGCGTGCGCTGTCCACGGTATCGCGCCAATGAACGCGCGCCAAAGTACTCTCGACGGCCTTTCGCAAATAGGCTTGCGGCAGGCCGGCCGTCGTGTGATAAATCGGCGTCAAGACCTGCGGCACGGGCTCGTCTGCCGCCTTGACGCTGGGGTGCACCATCTCCAAACCAAACAAACCGCCTTTGAGTTCACCACGCACCCTCAAGGCGCGCCCCACAGCCATCATCTTTTGTTGATTGGCGTAAAAATTGAAAAACCGCAGCGTGCACGTCCCTTCACCATCGCGCACCTTCACCTGCAACTGCCGCCGCGGCCTCAGCGCGACCTCGCTGCGTTCCACCACCCCAATGAACTGCACGGTGCCACCCGAGACCGCATCGCCTAGGCGCTGGACTTGGGTTTCGTCCTCATAGCGAAACGGCACGTGCAAGGCAAAGTCCATGGGGCGGCGCAAACCCATGCGCTCCAAGGCCAGTT
>JALRFN010000360.1 GCA_023268425.1 Burkholderiaceae bacterium
GAGGCTGATGCCAACTATGACTATTACGAGATGCGGCAGGAAATATTGCCAGAACCGCAGATGCAGCATCCACCTCAAACGCCCGCGAAGCGATTCCCTTTAGAGAACTTGACCCAAGCACGAAGGTAGCCGTGAGTCATTGACGTAGTCACCCGTTAAATGCAAGGGCCAAAATTGGCCTGGGTACGGAGATCTGTGGTAACGGGTGTGGTAATTTTTCGACGAAAGGTCGCAAAGCCCCATATTACCTATTGACTTGGCGGAGAGAGAGGGATTCGAACCCTCGGTACGTCCTAAAACGTACGCCGGATTTCGAATCCGGTGCATTCGACCACTCTGCCATCTCTCCGCAGCGTCGAAGCGCGGGATTCTACACTGTGTTGGTCGAAGCCCAGCCCATGTAACGGGGGCTTGAGTTTACGCAATAAAAAACCCACCGTGAGGTGGGTTGCGTGAGCCGGAGGTCTGTCGCTCAGTAGTCGATCAAACCGGCTGTGCGAGCCAGGTGGCTGGCTTGCGAGCGGCTCTTGACGTTCAAGCGGCGGAACAAGCGCCACAGGTGCACTTTGACCGTGTGCTCAGAGATGTCCAGTGCGTCGGCGATTTCGCGGTTACTCATGCCACGATCCAGCATGACCAAGAGCTGTTTTTGGCGTTTGGACAGCTTTTCTGGAATGGTTGGGCCGTTCTCGTCGCTCTCAGCGCTTTGCTCGTCGTCCAAAAATTCGCGCAACACGCGGCTGATGTGGGCTGCACCCAATGACTTTTCAACGTAGGCGTCTGCACCTGCTTCCAAAGCCAAGTCGGAGTAGTCGACAGCCGGCGATGCGGAGAGCACCAAAATCGAGGTGTCTGGGAACATGCGGCGCATTTCGCGAACGCCAGAGACGCCGTGGGTGTCGGGCAGCCGCAGGTCCAGGCAAATCAGTTCGGGCGTGCCGTGGTCGTTGACGGCTTGTTGCACGACGCCCAAGCGGTCCAGTTCAACGATGTTGGACTTGGTGCGCAAGCGGCGCAACAACATGGCCACGGCCTCGCGCATCAGCGGGTGATCGTCAATGACAAAAATACAGCTCATGGTGGTCAGCTCTTATAAAAATTGGGTTTAACGCTTGGGCGATGCCACTTCGTAACTGAATAATACTCCTAATAATACCGGCTTGTATGCCTGTGCCTACCTCAAGCGCTTGATCTGATTGACTTTTGAATCCAATCTCAGCGCAGTATCAGTCTCATGGCCGCGATCTGCTTTGACGTGGACAAGACCGTTGCATTGAGGTCTTAATAGTTCAAACCCATGGCGTCGCGCACGTCTGCCATCGTTTCTCGTGCCACTTGTCGGGCACGATCGGTACCGGCGTGCATGATGTCGCGTACGCGCTGTGGGTTGTCCACGTAGGGCTGCGCGCGCGCCAACATGGGCGCTTGTTCGGTCAACACGGCGTCGATCAGCGGCTGCTTGCAGGTCAAGCAACCGAAGCTGGCTTTGCTGCAGCCGTCGCGCACCCAGGCACAGGTGTCGGCGTTGGAGTAAACCTTGTGGAATTGCCAGACCGGGCAGGCATCAGGGTTGCCGGGGTCGCTGACTTTGATGCGAGCGGGATCGGTGGGCATGCGTTTGATTTTTTGTTCAACGCTGTTGCGTTCTTCGCGAATGGCGATGGTGTTGCCGTAGCTCTTGCTCATTTTGTCGCCGTCCAAACCGGGCAGGCGAGAGGCTTCGGTCAACAAGGCTTGGGGTTCAACCAAGACGCTGCGGCCCGTGCCTTTGAACCAGCCTTGCAGGCGTTCTTTTTCGGCTTCGCTCAGCTCAGCGTGAGTCTGCACAAAACCCATGGCACCTTCCAAAGCGGCGGCGTCGCCGGTTTCTTGGAATTTCTTGCGCGACTTCTCCAAGCGTTTGGCGCTGTCTTTGCCGAGTTTGTTGAGGGAGGCAGCGACGAGTTCGTCGAAATTGACTTCACGGCCATAGAGGTGGTTGAAACGACGGGCGGCTTCACGGGTCAACTCGATGTGGCTGGCTTGGTCTTCCCCCACAGGCACAAAGTGCGCCTTGTAGATCAAGATGTCTGCCGCTTGTAGCAGTGGGTAGCCCAAAAAGCCATAGGTCGACAAGTCTTTGTCTTTGAGTTTGGCTTGTTGGTCTTTGTAGGTCGGCACGCGCTCCAGCCAACCCAACGGGGTGCCCATGGCCAACAGCGTGAAGAGTTCGGCGTGTTCGGGGATGCGGCTTTGTAAAAACAAGGTGCACTGCTCGGGGTCCAGGCCTGCGGCCAACCAGTCGATGACCATTTCATAGACCGACTTTTCCACGACTTCACGGTGTTCGTAGTGGGTCGTCAGCGCGTGCCAGTCGGCGACAAAGAAGAAGCACTCCATTTCGCTTTGCAGGCGCACCCAATTTTTCAAAGCGCCGTGGTAGTGGCCCAAGTGGAGTTGGCCGGTTGGGCGCATGCCCGAGAGCACACGTTGTTTGGAAGGAGTAGAGGTCATTGCAATGCGAAGTGCACCAGTGCAGGCAGCACGGGTAGGGACAAGAAAGCTTCAAAAATGGGTTGCAGCCAAATGCTGCTGATCACGCCTGCAAAAATCAGTGCGATCACGATGAACATGCCGACGCGCTCGGTGCGCGCCAGCGCTGCGGCCAAGCGCATGGGCAGCAACCCGACCAGCACGCGG
>JALRFN010000399.1 GCA_023268425.1 Burkholderiaceae bacterium
GATATACGGTATCTATCACCAAATTAGCCCGCAACACATCACCAAACGCCCAAATCCAAAGCCCGTGAAGCTCCGTACAAAGCGGGCGACACCTTGCTTTCAATGACCAGCGTGGGGATGTTCTGCAGGTAGGGCTTGAACCGCCCCTTGGCCTCAAAGCGCGCGCGAAACGCCGATTGTTCGAAGCGCTCGCCCAAGCGCGGCACGACGCCGCCGCCGATGTAGACACCACCACGCGCACCCAGAGTCAGGGCCAGGTTGCCTGCCGCGTCACCGAGGAATGCACAAAACAAGCCGATGGCGTCATGGGCGCTGGAGCCCGGTTCGGCTTGCGCGCGGGCCAATACGTCTGCCGCTGAGGCGATGTCGCGCCCGCCCGTGCCTTTGACTTCGCAAAGGGCGTGGTACAGGTCCACCAGCCCGAGGCCAGAGACCACGCGCTCCAAAGAAACATGGCCATAGCGTTGACGCAGGTGGCTGAGCACAGCGTGTTCCACGTCGTTGGTGGCCGCCAAGGTCACGTGGCCGCCTTCACCCGAAAGTGGCAACCACTTGTCCTGGTGACCCAGCGGCAGCAAGCCCGAAACGCCCATGCCCGTGCCGGGGCCGAGCAAAGCGACGGCGGCGTTGGCCACCGCTTGGCCAGGGCCAACTTGGCGCACGGCCGTCGCCGGCAAGGTGGGCAGGGCCAGCGCCAAGGCCGTGAAGTCGTTGAGCACGACCAAGCGTTGCAGGCCCAGGCTGTCGCGCAGTTCGCTGATCGAGAAGGCCCAGTGGTGGTTGGTCATTTGCACGGCGTCACCGACCACGGGGTTGGCGATGCCGAAGGCTGCGCAGGCCGGGGCCGTTTTGCCAGTGCGCGCCAGGTAGGCGCGCGCCGCATCAGCCAAGGTGTGGAATTCGGCACAGGGCAAGACCAGCACGTCGTCGACGGGCGCGCCCGCTTCGGACTGCCAGCCAAAGCGTGCGTTGGTGCCACCGATGTCGCCCAACCAACGTGGGTAGGCGGGGTGGGCGTGGTTGAGGCAAGCGTCAAACATGGTCGCGCTCAGCCTTGCAAGGACTTGACCATGGTTTTGCCCAATTCCACGCCCCATTGGTCGTAGGCGTGAATGCCCCAGATGGCGGATTGGTAAAACACCTTGTGCTCGTACAGCGCGATCAGGGCACCCAGGCTGGGGGCGTCCAAGCGATCCAACCAAACGACGTTGGTGGGCACGTTGCCCGCAAAGCTGCGGTGTGGCGTCAGCGCCTGCACTTGGGCCTCGCTCAGGCCGTCGGCACGCAGCATGTCGGCGGTGGCCGCTTCGTCGCGCCCCAGGGCCAAGGCTTGGACTTGCGCGCGCAAGTTGACGTTGACCACGTCGTGGTGCTCAGCCGCCATGGGCAGGGGCGTGTCCTCGACGCGCACGCCAATGAAGTCGGCCGGGACCAAGTGTGTGCCTTGGTGCAGCAATTGGAAATAGGCGTGTTGGCCGTCGATGCCCAGACCGCCCCAAACGATGGGCCCGGTGCCGACCTCGGGCCGCGTGCCGTCGACGTGTGTGCGTTTGCCTTGGCTTTCCATGTCCATTTGCTGGATGAAGGGCGTGAAGTGCTGCAAGCGGCTGGCGTAAGAGACGATCAAGTGGCTGGTGGCGCCCAAGAAGTTGCGGTTCCAAATGCCCAGCAAAGCCATGCGCAGCGGCAGGTTTTGTGCTGCGGGGGCCTGCTGCACGTGTTGGTCCATGGCGTGGGCGCCAGCCAAAAAGTCGCGAAAGGCCTCGGCGCCAACGGCCACGGCCAAAGCCAAGCCCACCGCAGACCACACCGAGTAGCGGCCGCCCACCCAGTCCCAAAAGCCAAACACATTGGCCACGTCGATGCCCAGTGCAGCGGCCTTGTCGGGTGCGGCCGACACCGCAGCCAAGTGCAGGCGCAAATCGGTTTCGGCCACGCCGCCATCCAACAACCATTGGCGCGCCGAGAGGGCCAGGGTCATGGTCTCTTGGGTGGTGAAGGTTTTGCTGGCGACGATGAACAGCGTGCGCGCCGGGTCCAATCCCCGCAGCAGCGCGTACAAACCCCAGGCGTCGGGGTTGGAGATGAAGTGCACGCGGGTGTGGCTGCCGTGCAGCGCCTGCAGCGCCTGTGCGGCCATGCGCGGCCCCAGGTCTGAGCCGCCAATGCCGATGTTGACCACGTCGGTGATGGCTTCTCCCGTGTGGCCGCGCGCTTGGCCGTCGTGCAGGGCTTGCGCGAAGTTCAGCATGCGATCCAAGACGCCGTTGACCGCGTCGCTGATGGCCTGACCCCAGGGCGGGTCGGCTTGTTGAGCGCCCCGCAAGGCCATGTGCAGCACCGCGCGGCCTTCGGTGGCGTTGATCGCATCGCCACCCAGCATGGCTTTGAGTTGCGCTTGCACCTGGGCCTCCTCGGCCAATTGCAGCAGGGCGTGGTCGATGCGCTCGTTGACGCGCTGGCGGCTGGTGTCCAGGGTGATGCCACAGGCCGACAGCGTCATGGCCGGGCCGCGCGAGGGCTCACGCAGCAGTTCGCGCAAATGCGGCAGGGGCTGTTCAGACAGGGCTTGCAGGCGTTGCCAAGCGGCGCGTTGGGGTGGGGCGACAAAGCTCATGTTGGGATTTTCGCAGGCGACGGGGCAGGGGTTCAGGCTAGGGCGGCGCGCTCGGTGGCTTCGCGGGCCAACTGGGTGATGGCCGCCCAGTCGCCGGCCTCGGCCAGTGGGACGGGCGTCAACCACGAGCCACCGACCATGGCCACGTTGGGCAGGCGCAAGAAGTCGTTCATGTTGTCCAGCGACACCCCGCCCGTGGGGCAAAACGACACGTCGCCCAAGGGGCCACCCAAGGCCTTGAGCATGGCCACGCCCCCGGCTTGGGCGGCCGGGAACAGCTTCATCAGGGAAAAGCCCAGTTCACGCGCCGCCATGACCTCCCCAGCCGTCATCACGCCGGGCACAAAGGGCAGCTTGGCGTCGATGACGGTTTGGCACAGCGCGGGGGTCATGCCAGGGGACAGCGCGAACGTGGCCCCCGCATCGATGACGGCTTGCACCTCGCTGGCGCGGGTCACGGTGCCTGCGCCCACGTGCATCTGCGGTACGGCACGGGCTACCGCTTCAATGGCGGGCAGGCCCGCGGCGTGGCGCAAGGTGATTTCCATCACGTCGATGCCGCCTTCGAGCAAGGCGTGGGCCATGGGCACGGCTTGGGCGACGTCGGTGATAACGATGACGGGGACGACGCGGCTTTGAAACGCGGGGCGGCTGAAGGCGGTGGTCATGGTGTGTGTGCTCAGAACTTCAAGACAGTCAAGACAGCAGGGGCGAGGCGCCCAGTTCGGCGGTGGCCGCGTGGCGGCGAAACAGCCCAAACAGCTCACGGCCCGTGCCGTGGGCGTTGGCGCTCAGCTCAGGGGGCGTCACGTGGCGTGCGGCCAGCGTGGCTTCATCGACTTGCAGCGTCAATTCGCCGGTTTCGGCGTTCAGGCTGATCATGTCACCGTTTTGGACGCGGGCAATCGGCCCCTCGGCCAGGGCCTCTGGGCTGAGGTGGATGGCCGCCGGCACTTTGCCCGAGGCACCCGACATGCGCCCATCGGTGACCAAAGCCACTTGGAAGCCCTGGTCTTGCAAGACGCCCAAGGCGGGCGTGAGCTT
>JALRFN010000027.1 GCA_023268425.1 Burkholderiaceae bacterium
GGGCCTGTCCGGTACGGGGCCCAAGGCGGGTGGGCCTTTGTATCTCTATCGCTTGTTGTCACACCGGCCTGACGCCGCGGTTCATGCGCTGGTCACCAGCGCCCTCGAAACACCGATCACCCTGCCTGGCCCAACGGGTGAACACAACACGTATCGCCTGTTGCCGCGCGCAAATGTGCTTTGTTGGAGCGAGGACGCGGCCACCCTACAAAGCTTGGTGACTGCAGTGCAGCGCGTCGGCGGCGCACCGATTTGCGACGCCACTCAAGCCCGCGGACTCGGAGATCGCCATGGCATTCAAACCTTTGCGTGGCATGCCGATAGCGACCTGCATGAGGTGGCACTGGACTTTGCCTTGGTTGACGCCAACGACGAAGCCGTCCTCATGCTGCAGGCCCAGTTGGCCCGCAGGCCCGGCCCAATCATCGGGATGTGGCGCGCCAACGGGCGCGATGCAGCGGTCCCCATGGAGCGGCTGGTTGTGGAGCGCAGCGTCAGCACCAACACCACCGCCTCTGGCGGTAACGTGGGTTTGATGCGATTGGGCACAGCCGCGGGGGCTCAGGGCTGAGCCTGCGCCCAACCAAGTTCAGCGCGGCATGCCCATGGCGTTGCCCTCGCGCCTGGGGTCAGCGCCACCCTCCCAATGGTCGGCGCGTCGGATCAAAATTTGCGTGCCACTGGTGAGATCAAAAGTGCGCACTGCAGGGCCACGCGCCGCCAGTGCGGCCATCGTCGCCGCATCAAACCGATCCCGCTCCACCACGCTCGCCTGCCCGGTGGTGCCGAAGTTCGGCGCGGCTACCGCTTGCTGTGCATCCATGCCCCAGTGCGCCATGGCCCACAACGCCTTGGCAACGTAATGGATGATGAAGCTGCCGCCAGGGCTGCCCAAAGCGGCCAAGGGGGCGCCGGACTGGGCGTCCAGAATCACGGTCGGTGCCATCGACGAGCGAGGCCGCTTGCCGGGCTCCACGCGATTGGCGATGGGGCGGCCGGCGTCGTCCTTGGGCTTGAACGAAAAATCAGTGAGCTGGTTGTTCAACAGGAAGCCGCGCACCATCACTTGTGCACCAAAGGCCGTCTCGATGCTGCTGGTCATGGACGCCAATTGCCCCTTGGCGTCGACCACGCTCAAATGCGTGGTGCCGTACTCGGGTTGGTCAGGCATGGCTCCCCACGGCCAGCGCGTTGCTGCGCTGGCACTGCTCAAGCCTTGCGCTGGTGTGGGTTGCCCAGCGGGGGCGGGGGCGATGCTCTGAGCACTTGGCGCCAAATCCAAGGCCAAGAGCAGGTCATCCCGTGCTGGACTTCAGTTCCCAGTCGGACGTATCCACAGACTTCTGAGAAAAGGCAACTACGCCGAGCGAGTTGGTGCTGGTGCTCCAGTCTACCTTGCAGCTGTTCTGGAATACTTGGCAGCTGAAGTTTTGGAGTTGGCTGGCAATGCTGCCCGTGACAACAAGAAAAGCAGAATTATTCCCCGTCATCTGCAGTGGGCCATCAGAAACGACGAGGAATTGAACAAACTCCTCTCCGGTGTAACCATTGCCCAGGGTGGTGTTTTACCAAACATCCAGGCTGTTCTTTTGCCAAAGAAGACACAGAAGGCTGCCAAGTAAACCTGTCAACTTCGACGAACTCAATACACAACGGCCCTTTTCAGGGCCACCAAAACCTCTCAAAAAGATTCCTAAGTATGCGTTAGTTGCAATTTTACAAGCAAATGAAAACAAGCTCCCTGCCTCGATCCCCACACCCATTATATTACAAAATGCTTCAAATAAGAAACAAATG
>JALRFN010000056.1 GCA_023268425.1 Burkholderiaceae bacterium
AAGGCAATGTAAATCTGAACTGGGGTCAGTGGCGCATTTGTGGTTGCCATAGTTCTTTTGAACGATGGCTGACGACGGCTCCTGGGGCACTCCTCGGGGTAGGATCAAGCATCTATGAAGTCTCGCCGCCGCTTGTCGACCAAATTTTTCAGCATTGGCCTGGGTCTGCTGATTCTTGCGCTCTTGTCGATTGGCTCGACCATGTGGGTCACACGTCAACTCGATGGCGGGGCTGCAGCAGTCAACGAGGCCGGGCGCTTGCGCATGCAGTCGTGGCGCTTGACCAGTTTGGTGCAAGACCGTGCTTCCGCCGCCCTGATTGAGCAGCGACTCGTTGAAATGAAGGCGACCCTGGACTTGTTGCAGCACGGTGACCAGCGCCGTCCTTTGGGTGTGCCGTGGAACCCATTGACTGAGCAAAAATTTGCCGCTTTGCAAGCCGAATGGACGAATTTGCGTGGCTTGTGGGTCGATCCCGCTGCGCATGGCGATGCCAGCTTGTTGCCGCGTGTGGCGCAATTTGTGCAAAGTGTGGATGCCCTGGTGGGGGCGATTGAGTCCACCTTGGCCAAGCTGACGGCGATGCTCAATTTGTTTCAGTTCATGATGATGGCGCTGGCATTGGCCGCGGCGATTGTCATGATGTACATCGGTTATTTGTTTGTCATCCAGCCTCTGCAGCGTTTGCAAAGTGGTTTGCGACGCGTCGAGCAAGGCAATTTCGACACCCGCGTGCAGGTTGACTCGACCGACGAGTTTGGTGACTTGGCGGCTGGCTTCAATCACATGGCCTTGACCTTGCAAGGCCTCTACCACGGTTTGGAGCGCAAAGTTGAGGAAAAGACCCAAGACCTGGAGGCCGAGCGCCAGCGTTTGTCTTCTTTGTACGAGGTCTCCAATTTTTTGGTCGAAGCCAACTCTTTGGACGAGATCGCGCAGGGCTTCTCACGCTTGATGCGTCGCATCAGCGGCGCCGACGCGGTGGCCATCCGCTGGACAGACGAGGCCAACGAGCACTACTTGATGTTGGCCAACGATCAATTGGCTGATGAAATCATCGACAACGAACGTTGCATTGATGCGGGACAGTGTGCCTGTGGCCAGACCTTGTCCAGCGCACGCACGCGGGTGATTCCCATCATGCCGATGAATGCGCAATCGGTGCCGACGATGTGTGCGCGGGCCGGCTACGCTTCTTTGATCAGCGTGCCGATCCGGGTGCAGCAGCGCTTGCTGGGCGAAGTCGACCTGTTTTATCCTCAAACCACGGTGCTTGATCGAGAGGATCGCGATTTGTACGACGCCTTGGTGGGGCATTTGGCCAACGCGATCGAAAAGCTCAGAGCGGACGCGCTGGAGCGTGAGGCGGCCGCCAGCGAAGAGCGCACCTTGCTGGCGCGCGAGTTGCATGACTCGATTGCGCAGTCCTTGTCGTTTTTGCGCATCCAAATCACTTTTTTGCGTCAAGCCATGTGCGAGCATCCTGACGAGCGCCTCGCGCGGATCGTCGAGGACTTGGAGGCTGGTGTGACCGAGAGTACCAACGACGTGCGCGAGTTGTTGGTGCACTTTCGCACGCGCACCAATAGCGACGACATCGCGGATGCCTTGCGCACGACGCTGCAAAAGTTCGAGCATCAAAGTGGTGTCAAAGGTCAGTTCGACATCAAGGGGCAGGGCGTTGCGCTGCCCTCAGATGTGCAACTGCAGGTCTTGCATGTGGTGCAAGAAGCGCTGTCCAACGTGCGCAAGCACGCGCACGCCGATCGCGTTCAATTGAGCGTTGAGCGCGGCGATGTTTGGCGCTTTTGGGTGCGTGACAACGGTTGTGGTTTTTTGCCCAAGCCTGCGCGAGACGACGATACCCATGTGGGCATGCACATCATGCGTGAGCGCGCGCAGCGCATCAACGCCAAGTTGTCGGTGCGCTCCGCGCCAAGCGAAGGTACGGAAGTGTTGATTGAGGTGAGCCCGTGACGATTGCAACAGACGAATCCCCCATCCGCTTGTTGGTGGTTGACGACCACAACTTGTTTCGCCGAGGCTTGATCGCGCTGTTGTCGCAAGACCCCCGTTTTGAGGTGGTTGGCGAGGCGGTGGATGCCAACGACGCGCAATCGGCCACGCGCAAATGGCAACCAGATTTGGTGTTGTTGGACAACCACATGCCTGGTGTGCAGGGCGTGGATGCGATTGCCGGTTTGAAGGAAGTCGCGCCACAGGTGCGCATCATCATGCTCACCGTCAGTGAAAACGTCGACGATTTGGCCGACGGTTTGCGCGCCGGCGCCGAGGGCTATTTGCTCAAGACCATCGACACCGAAGACCTGTGCAACTCGATCTGCCGGGTCTGGGAAGGCGACTCGGTGATCAGCCCGGAGATGATGGGTAAGTTGGTGGGCTTGTTACGGTCATCGCCATTGCCGGTGTCGTCCGACCCGGCGCTTCCGCCAGCGGCGGTGCAGGCGGCTGGCGAAGCCGTCGCGTCAAGCCCTCAAACGCCCGAACTCAGCGACGACGACCCCATTCACCAACTGTCCCCGCGCGAGGGCGAGATTTTGCTGTTGATCGCAAAGGGTGACAGCAACAAGCACATTGCGCGCGCTCTGGACATTGCTGAAACCACCGTGAAGATTCATGTGCAACACATTTTGCGCAAGCTGGGTGTACCCAACCGGGTCCACGCGGCGGTCTACGCCACCGAGCGCGGTTGGAGCTGAGTGGCGCGCGAGCTCAAGCTGTGGATTGGCGGCGTTGGCGCATGTGATGACCCATGCGTTCCAAAGTTGATGCGTCGAGCAAGCGTTCGGCCATGGGCATCACCTCGCGGTCTTCTATGGCCATGTGGGCTTCATAAGCCTGTACAAACCTAGCTACCTCGTCAGGCGGCAATGGGCGCGGTTGGCCCTGGGCTAAGGCATTCAGGGTCGGCTGTAGTTGCGCCCAAAACGCTTCGAGCTGACGGTGTTCTCGGTGGATGCGGGTCTGCAGATCTTGGATGCAAGTGGCATCGCTGCCTGCCATGGCCTCGAGCAAGGCGGGAAACAGGTCTTGCTCTTCGTCGGCGTGGTGGAGTGGCGCCGCTTGCGTGAAGTAGCGCAAGATGGCCGTAGCGGCCTCACGTGCTTGCTGATCGGGGCCATGCTGTTGCACGTGGACTTGCAGGCGCTGCAGGGTGCGCAGTTGTTTGTTGACGCGGGTATGGCAAGCGCTCAGCAGTTGCAGTGGCGAGTCCGTGCCCACGTTGGGGCTGGAGAGACCTGGGAATGCGAATGTGTGGCTCATGCCGACCATGTTAGCCACCCGCTCAGGCAAATCGGCGAAAAAAATGCGACCTAGTTCTTTAGAACGATGCTGGGCACATGGCGCGACGACATCGTTCTTTTGCGCCTGTGTCACTCGTTCCTGAGAAGGATGTTCAGCGCGCGGCACAAAACTGAAGATCACGGCCATCGTTCGAGGAGAACTTGGTGATGAATGATCTACAACACACCCGCAAGGCCTGGTCTGTGCTCATTGTGAGTACCTGGGCCTTCACTGTTTGTTTCATGGTTTGGATGATGTTTGCCGTGGTCGGCATCCCGATCAAAAAAACCTTGGGTTTGAGCGCTACGGAGTTTGGCTTGCTGGCCTCCATGCCGGTGCTGTCGGGCTCTTTGGTGCGCGTGCCGTTGGGCATCTGGACCGACCAGTTTGGTGGCCGCATTGTGATGACCGCTTTGTTGGCGGCAACTGTGCCTGCGGTTTTCTTGATGTCCTATGCCACAGAGTATTGGCACTTTCTGACCATCGGTCTGGTGCTGGGGCTGGCGGGTGGTTCGTTCTCAGTCGGCACGCCTTACGTGGCGCGCTGGTTTGATCCCAAGCGCCGTGGTTTGGCGATGGGCATTTTTGGTGCCGGTAACGCCGGTGCGGCCTTGAACAAGTTTGTCGCGCCGCTGAT
>JALRFN010000147.1 GCA_023268425.1 Burkholderiaceae bacterium
AATGAGTCTGAACAACGCTCTCGGGTTGTTGGGCCGCAAGGTGGGCATGATGCGTGTCTACACGGAAGATGGCGATGCAGTGCCAGTCACCGTGGTCGACGTATCAAACAACCGCGTGGCACAAGTCAAAACCCAGGCTACGGATGGCTATGACGCCCTCCAGCTGACCTTCGGTCAGCGTCGCGCCTCGCGCGTGACCAAGCCAGTTGCTGGCCACTTGGCGAAAGCCGGTGTCGAAGCTGGTGAAATCATCAAAGAATTCCGCGTTTCAGCCGAAACGGCTGGCCAGTACGCTGCTGGCGCCGTGTTGTCGGTTGCGGATGTGCTCTCGGCTGGCCAAAAGGTCGACGTGCAAGGCACGTCCATCGGTAAGGGCTACGCGGGCACCATCAAGCGTCACAACTTCTCGTCACAGCGTGCCTCTCACGGTAACAGCCGTTCGCACAATGTGCCGGGATCTATTTCCATGGCGCAAGATCCTGGTCGTGTGTTCCCGGGCAAGAAAATGACCGGCCACATGGGTGATGAAACCGTGACCACGCAAAACCTCGATGTGGTGCGTGTAGATGCTGAGCGTCAACTGGTCATGATCAAAGGTGCGGTTCCCGGCTCTAAGGGCGGGTTTGTGACCGTGCGTCCGGCTGTGAAAGCCAACAAAGGAGCGAACTGATGCAAGTCGAACTCCTGAATGACCAAGGTCAAGCGGCGTCCAACGTGGATGTGCCCGACACCGTTTTTGGTCGTGATTACAACGAAGCGCTGGTGCACCAAATCGTGGTGGCGTATCAAGCCAATGCTCGTCAAGGCACCCGCGCACAAAAAGACCGCCAAGCGGTCAAGCACACCACTGCCAAGCCCTTCCGCCAAAAAGGTACGGGTCGCGCACGTGCGGGTATGAGCTCTTCTCCGATCTGGCGTGGGGGTGGTCGTGTTCACCCGAACAGCCCAGATGAAAACTTCAGCCACAAGGTCAACAAAAAAATGTACCGCGTGGGTATGGCGACGATCCTGTCCCAGTTGGCCCGTGATGGTCGCTTGGCAGTGGTTGAAGACATCAAGTTGGAATCGCCAAAGACCAAAGGTTTGGCGACCAAGCTCAAGGCCATGAACCTGAACTCGGTGATGGTCATTGCGGATGAAGTGGACGAGAACTTGTTCTTGGCCTCTCGCAACTTGGCCAACGTCTTGGTTGTGGAGCCGCGTTATGCAGATCCGCTGTCCTTGGTGTTTTACAAAAAAGTGATTGTGACCAAGTCTGCAGTCGCCAAGTTGCAGGAGATGTACGCATGAGCGCCGCCAAATTTGATGAAGGCCGCTTGATGCAGGTGCTGGTTGCGCCCATCGTGTCTGAAAAAGCCACCCGCGTGGCTGAAGACAACAACACCGTGATGTTCAAGGTGTTGCGTGATGCGTCCAAGCCCGAGATCAAAGCTGCTGTTGAATTGCTGTTCAACGTCGAAGTCGCTGCAGTTGGCGTGGCCAACCAAAAAGGCAAAGTCAAGCGCACCGCGCGTGGCACTGGCCGTCGCGACAACGTTCGCAAAGCTTTCGTGACCTTGAAAGAGGGCCAAGAGCTGAACTTTAGTGGGGAGGCCGCGTAATCATGGCTGTCCAAAAACTGAAACCAACATCGCCGGGTCGCCGTGCTGCCATTCGCATCACCCGTGATCACCTGCACAAGGGCCCTGGCTACGCGCCTTTGTTGGAAGCCCAGTCTCAAAAGTCTGGTCGCAACAACAATGGTCACATCACCGTGCGTCACAAAGGCGGCGGTCACAAGCACCACTACCGTGTGGTCGATTTCCGTCGCAACAAAGACGGCATTCCGGCGAAGGTGGAGCGTTTGGAATATGACCCCAACCGTTCTGCACACATTGCTTTGCTGTGTTACGCCGACGGTGAGCGCACCTACATCATTGCGCCGCGCGGCTTGGAAGTTGGCGCGACCGTGATCAGCGGCTCCGAAGCCCCGATCCGTGCAGGCAACACCCTGCCGATTCGCAACATTCCGGTGGGTTCAACCATCCACTGCATCGAATTGCAGCCGGGCAAGGGCGCACAAATTGCGCGCTCCGCTGGTGCTTCTGCAGTGCTGATGGCGCGTGAAGGCATCTACGCCCAGGTCCGTTTGCGCTCGGGCGAAGTGCGCAAAGTGCACATCGAGTGCCGCGCCACCATTGGTGAAGTTGGTAACTCCGAGCACAGCCTGCGCCGTTTGGGTAAGGCCGGTGTGAAGCGTTGGATGGGTATCCGTCCGACCGTTCGCGGTGTGGCCATGAACCCGGTCGATCACCCGCACGGTGGTGGTGAAGGTCGTACGGGCGAAGCTCAGGCGCCGGTCGATCCGTGGGGCAACCTGACCAAGGGCTACCGCACGCGCAACAACCGTCGCACGCAGAACATGATTGTTTCGCGTCGTAAGAAATAAGGGGTTCTAGCAAATGACACGTTCATTGAAAAAAGGTCCATTTTGTGACCACCATTTGCTGGCCAAAGTCGACAAGGCTCAAGCTACGAACGACAAAAAGCCGGTGAAAACCTGGTCGCGTCGTTCGACCATCCTGCCCGAGTTCATCGGTTTGACCATTGCTGTGCACAACGGCCGCCAACACGTCCCCGTGTTCGTGACCGAGCACATGGTGGGCCACAAGCTGGGTGAATTTGCGTTGACGCGCACCTACAAAGGCCACGCCGCTGACAAGAAAGCGAAGAGGTAAGCCATGGAAACCCGTTCTATCGTTCGCGGCGTCCGCCTCTCGGTCTACAAGGGCCGTCTGGTTGCCGACATGATTCGCGGCAAGAAAGTCGAACAGGCACTCAACGAGTTGATGTTCACGCAAAAAAAGGCTGCCGTCATCATCAAGAAGGCGCTGGAGTCTGCGATCGCCAACGCCGAGCACAACGACGGCGCTGACATTGACGAATTGCGTGTGAAAACCATCCACGTCGAGCAAGGCACCACGTTGAAGCGTTTTTCTGCACGCGCCAAAGGCCGTGGCAACCGCATCAGCAA
>JALRFN010000322.1 GCA_023268425.1 Burkholderiaceae bacterium
GTTTCACAAGAAGCTACAAAGTTACTTAAAGGATCACTTAAGGTATGATTTTTATCCTAGGGTTTTGAAACCGAAACTTTTTTTCGCCCCAAATAACACTTTTTGAGCTGTGGCCGTCCCAAAAACCCGTGCGGTATTTGACGTCAACCCCATAAGCGGATGTGTCTTGACTGACCACCAGCAGCTCTTTGACGCCAGCATCCAACAGGCGTTGGGCTTCACCCAAAACGTCGCCCACCGGACGGCTGACCAAATCACCTCGCATGGACGGGATGATGCAAAAGGTACAGCGGTGGTTACAGCCTTCTGAAATCTTCAAATAGGCGAAGTGCTTGGGCGTGAGCTTGACACCTTGCGCCGGCACCAAGTCAACAAAAGGGTCGTGCGGCTTGGGCAGGTGTTGGTGCACCGCATCCATCACCTCTTGGGTTGCATGCGGCCCAGTCACGGCCAACACGCTGGGGTGCACACCTTGCACCAGGTTGCCGCCGTCATCACCGACCTTGGCGCCCAAACAGCCGGTGACAATGACCTTGCCGTTGTCGTTCAAAGCCTCGGCAATGGTGTCCAAACTCTCTTTGACCGCGTCGTCAATGAAACCACAGGTGTTGACAATCACCAAGTCTGCGCCCGCGAAGGTTTTGCTGGTTTCGTAACCCTCGGCGCTGAGTTGCGTCAAGATCAACTCCGAATCGGTCAGCGCTTTGGGGCAGCCCAAGGAGGCAAAACCAATTTTTGGCGCCACTTTGGGCGCACTCGTCACATCACTCACAAAGCTCTCCCAACGCGTCAGCGTTTGAAACCCATGGCCGCCAACATGCTCTCGCTTTGTGCCTGCATGCTGTCTTGCAGCTGCTGCATGGCCGAACGCGACTGATCCATGTAAGTGTTCATCCAGTTTTGCATTGCGGGTGTGCCCGCCATCAACTGCTGCCATGCTTCGGGCGACCACGACTGCGCTTGGTCTTGCATGCGCTGTTGCATCTCCATGAACACCTGCATGTTCTTCTCCAGGTAGGTGCCCAAGAAGCCCTGCATGCCATGACCGTAATAGCGAATGAACTGCGCCAACATCTGTTCGCTGAACAGGGGCACGCCACCCGTCTCTTCTTCCAATATGATTTGCAGCAAGATGCTGCGGGTCAAGTCTTCGTTGCTCTTGGCGTCGCGCACGACAAAGCTTTGCGCCTGCAAGACCAAGGCCTTGATCTCAGCCAGCGTGATGTAGGCCGAGGTGGTGGTGTCGTACAAACGGCGGTTGGGGTATTTTTTGATCAAGCGCACGCCGTTGGACGCGTCAGCAGGAGTGGATTCGGCAGTTTCGGACACGGCAGGGCTCTTTGCATGGATGGGGTCGCACTGGTGGCGGCGATGCTTCGCATTGTAAAGAGGTGCCCTCTGCGGGCTCAGCCGCCCGCTTGGCCCCTCGCGTAAACTCGCACCCTTTGCCTTCAGCGCCTGCCATGTCTACACCCATGCCCATCGCCACCCCAGCGCAACGCGCCCGCGCCTGGGTCAACATGCATGTGGTCGACCACGGTTTCGTACGCGCGCTCTACAACAACTTTTACCCACTCGGCGGCAACGTCTATCGCTGCAGTCAGCCCAGCCCCAGGCAAATCCGTCACTACCAGGCGACCTTAGGGATTCGATCCATCATCAACCTGCGGGGCGTAAACCCCTATGGGTCTTACCCACTCGAGCAAGACACTTGCGAGGCTTTAGGCATCACGCTGATCGACAGCGTCTTGTACTCCCGCCAGGCCCCCAAAGTGGACGAGGTGCTGCGATTGAAACAAGCGTTTGACAGCATGGCCTACCCCGCCTTGCTGCACTGCAAATCAGGCGCCGACCGTGCGGGCATCGCTTCGGCCTTGTTTCGCATTTTGCGCTTGGGCCACTCGGCACAAGACGCCAGTGCTGAGTTGCACTGGAAATACGGTCACTTCAAACAAGCCAAAACCGGCATCTTGGACTTTTTCCTGGCCACTTACATCAAGCGCAACGCGGCCTCGCCCATTGCATTTGTCGATTGGTTGACCAGCGAATACGATTGGGACTTGGTCCAAAACAGCTTTCACGCCGAGGGCTGGGCCAGCGCCCTGGTCGATCACGTCCTGCACCGCGAATGAGCTCATCGTCCACTTTGATCAAACGCCTGGCCCGCGCCGTCGCGCCTTACAAAAAGGTGATGGCGATTTCGCTGCTGGCGATGGTCGCGGCCGCAGCGCTCGAACCCGTGCTGCCGGCCTTGCTCAAGCCCTTGGTGGACCAAAGCCTGATCGCCAAAGACACCACGGCGATGTGGCAAGTGCCCCTGTTCTTGCTGCTGGCGTTCTTGGCCAAAGGCATCGCTGAATACGTGGCCAACGTGGCCAGCCAGTGGGTGGCCAACCAGGCCATCCACGACTTGCGCTGCCAAGTCTTTGAGCACCAAATGCACTTGC
>JALRFN010000352.1 GCA_023268425.1 Burkholderiaceae bacterium
ACGCCGCAATACGAAGGCTTGGAGGCGCTGTACGCCAAGTACAAAGACCAAGGCCTGGTGGTCTTGGGCTTTCCGTCCAACGATTTCAAACAAGAAAAAACCGACAACAAAGAGATCGCTGACTTTTGCTTCAACACCTACGGCGTGGTCTTCCCCATGTTCGCCGCCTCCAGTGTGCGCGGCGACAACGCCAACCCCGTGTTCAAAGGCCTGCGCGACGCCGGCGCGGGCCAGCCGCTGTGGAACTTTTACAAGTACCTGATCAACCGCAAGGGCGAGTTTGTCGAAAAATTCAGCAGCTTGACGGTGCCGCGCAAGTTGGAACAAGACATCGAAAAGCTGCTCGCACAACAACCCTGACAGAGAGCAGCAAATGGGCAAAACACACGCGCCACGCCCTGGCCACGTCCAATGCTGGACGCCCTTGTTCACGGCGTTCGCTTGCCTGCTTGCGTTTGCCGCGTGGCCGCTGAAGGCGCTTGCGGCAGAAACCACCCACCCGCCGCTGTTCATCATGCGCCACGCCTTGGCTCCAGGCGTCGGTGACCCTCCTGCCTTCGACCTGAGCCGCTGCGACACCCAGCGCACGCTCAACGATGTGGGACGCGCCCAAGCCCGCGCCGTCGGTGACTGGCTGCGCGAGCAAGGCATCGCGCAAGCCCTGGTCTGGGCCAGCCCCTGGTGCCGCACCCGCGAAACGGCCGAGTTGCTGGGCTTGGGCGCTGTGCGCAGCCATTCGGCCTTGGCTTCTTTCTTCCAGCAAGGCGATGCCCAGGCCACCACCGCCGAGTTGCGTCAGGCCTTGCGCGACTGGCGCCTGAGCCAAGCGAAACCAGCGCTGGTCATGGTCACCCACCAAGTGAACATCTCGGCGCTGCTGGGTCGTGGTGCCGCGCCCGCTGAGGTCTTGCGCCTGCGCTTGGATGGCCGGGGCGAGCTGCTGAACGCGGCCAGCGAAAGCGTTTACCGCGCGCCCTAAGCGCCGGACGCCGGCCCCGGCCACCCAAAGCTGGCAGCAAGCGCGGGCAACATCACCCGCATTTGGGCGTTCAAGACCAAACCAATCGGCGCGGGCTTGCGCCAAGTCATGCGCCGACGGGCTTGGCTTTGGTACAAATAAAGGGAGCCAGTCGACTGGCTTGCACCTGCGCCTCGATGCGCGGGGCGTTCAAAACACCCCAAGGTCCCTGATGAAGTCCGATGTCCGCCCAGCCAAGGCCGCCACAGCTGCGCCTGATTTGCTTTGGTATGCGCTGCCTGCTGAAGACGCCCTGCACCACTTCAAGAGCCATGCGCAACACGGTTTGAGTGCTGATGCCGTGGAGCAAGCACGTGCAATACACGGTGCCAACGCGCTGCCTCAAGCAACGGCCAAGCCGGCTTGGCAACGCTTTTTGCTGCAGTTTCACAACCCACTCATCTACGTGTTGTTGGCCGCCGCCGTAACCACAGTGCTGCTGGGTGACCACGTCGACGCCTCGGTGATTTTCGGCGTCGTGCTCATCAACGCCGTGGTGGGCTTCATCCAAGAGGGCAAAGCCGAGCGGGCCTTGAACGCCGTACACCAGATGCTGGCGGCCAAAGCCAATGTGCTGCGCGATGGCCACCGCCAACAAATCGACGCTGCCGACTTGGTCCCCGGGGACATCGTCTGGCTGGAGTCGGGCGACAAGGTGCCCGCCGACCTGCGCTTGCTGCGGGTACGCAACCTGCGGGTGACTGAAGCGGCGCTGACGGGCGAGTCGGTGCCTGCTGAAAAAGCCACCCCAGTGTTGGACGAGCACGCGGCCTTGGGTGACCGCTTGAACATGGCTTACTCCGGCACTTTGGTCACCTACGGCCAAGCCCAGGGCGTGGTCGTGGCCACCGGGGTGCGCACCGAGCTGGGCAAAATCGGGACCCTGGTCAACCAACTGCAGTTGGTGGCCACGCCACTCATGGCCCAACTCGATCGCTTCGCGCGCGTCATCAGCACCTTCATCGTCAGCGTGGGGGCGCTGGCCTTCGTCTACGGCCACTGGGTCATGGACATGCCGATCATGGATATTTTCTTGGCTGTGGTGGGCTTGTCGGTAGCCGCCATTCCCGAAGGCTTGCCGGCCATCGTGACCATCGTGCTGGCGATTGGTACGCGGGTGATGGCCCGCAACCGCGCCATCATTCGCCGCTTGCCTGCGGTGGAAACCCTGGGTTCGGTCAGCGTCATTTGCTCGGACAAAACCGGCACGCTGACCAAAAACGAAATGACCGCCGTGCGTGTGGTGCTGGCGGACCGCGACCTGTCCGTTCAAGGCAGCGGCTACACGCCAGAAGGCCGCTTTTGTCACCAAGATCAACCCGTCGCCCCCGAGCAAGAGCCTGCCTTGCTGGCC
>JALRFN010000371.1 GCA_023268425.1 Burkholderiaceae bacterium
AACAGCACCGGCAGCGTGAAGTAGGTGTTGTGCACGCTGCGCTGTTTGCCGCGCTTGCCATGAATCGCCAGCGCTTGCGCGTCATAAGTCTCGCCAGAGGTCATGGCCGCGACGACTTTGCGCTGGCCCGGGATGATCCAGAAAAACACATTGGCGCTCATCGCTGTGGCGATCATGGCGCCGACCAGCAAAAACGCCGCTCGCCCCGCAAACAACTGGTTGGCCGCCCAAGACGCCAAGGCCACGGTGAGCAGCATCAGACCCGCCACGATCAACTCGCCGTTCTTGCGAAACCCAAACAGCCGACATACAGCGTCGTAGACCACCCAAAAGGCAATCAAAAAGCCCACCGCCGTGCTGCCCGCCGCAACGGGCGACCAATCAAACAAGGACTTGTCCACCAAAAAACTGCCGGCGTTCCACAGGTAGAGCACCGTGAACAGGGCAAAGCCGCTCAACCATGTGGAGTAGCTTTCCCAATAAAACCAGTGCAATTGGGTGTGGATCTTCTTGGGCGCCACCATGTACTTTTGCGGGTTGTAAAAACCACCACCGTGCACTGCCCACATGGCGCCATCGACACCCTTTTCCAAAAGGTCGGGTGACTTGGGGCGTTGTAAGTTGTTGTCCAAAAAGACGAAATAAAACGACGAGCCGATCCAGGCAATCGCCGTGATCACGTGCAGCCACCTCAGCAACAGGTTGGCCCAGTCGAGCAAATAAGCTTCCATGCGCAGTCTCCAAGCTGCTCACCACCGCGGTCCTGTGAACAGTTGGTCATCGTGGAGGCTCAGGTCTCGTTGTCCTGGCGCTCATGCACGACTGGTGCGTGCACCGCTACGATGTCGGGTCAAAGTGTATACAATTTTTTCACGCACAACAAGCGGGATCCATCGAAGCCAAGCGACGCCACAGACCAGCGCCTCAACACCAGCGCGGGCAACTCCGCACTGACCCCTGCCCTGTGTCATCACCCAAAACCGCCACGAGAGGTCAAGCGAGGCGCCAACGACGCGCCCACCCGTGCGCCCTCAGGCCACCGCGTCGCGCGCCTCCACCCACTGCAAGAGCTGCGCCGCCACGGCCACGGCGACCACCTCGGGCGCTTTGCCGCTGATCCCCGGCACGCCAATCGGGCAGTGCACCTGGGCCAACTCCTGTGCGGAGAAACCGCGCGCCTCCAGTCGGTGGCGAAACGTGGCCCACTTGGTTTTGCTGCCAATCAGGCCGATGAAGCCCACATCGCCCCGCTCTCGCTGACGCGTCAAGCACGCGGCCACCACGTCCAGGTCTTCGGCGTGGCTGAAGCTCATGATCAGCACCGCGCTGCCCGGGGCCATGTCGGCCACCGCTGCCTGCACCGGCTCCGAGTGCTCACACACCACGCCTTCAGGCACGGTATCGGGGAAGATTTCGTCACGGCTATCCACCCAGCGCAGCGCAAAGGGTAAGGGTGCCAAGACCGAAACCAAGGCTCGGCCCACGTGGCCACCACCAAACAAACTCAAGGGCGTGCGTGGCGTGTGCAGCAAAGGCAACACGCGCGGCCAATCGGCAGCGCGCACGCGCATCAAATCCACATGCACCACGCCACCGCAGCACTGACCCAAGGACGGGCCCAGCGCGAAGCGCTGGCGCACCTGCTCTTCTTCGCCGCGCAGCAGGGCACGAGCGCAAGCCGTGACCTCCCACTCCAAACGCCCACCACCAATGGTGTTGAGTGTGGCCCACGCGGTCACCACCATCCACGCGCCAGCCTCACGCGGCCCGGAACCTTGCACCTCGGCCACACGGGCCAAGGCGACATCGCCCCGCTGCAGCGCGGCGTACACCGCCCGCAGCAACGGCGTGAGCGCTGGGTTCGTGTCGCTCAAGCTCGCGCGGCCGCAGCAGCCTTGGCGCGCTCGCAGGCCAACAAAATGCGCTCAGGCGTGGCTGGAGCGTCCAACTGCACAGGCACTTGGTGCTGAGCGCTGGCGCCCACGGCATCACGCAAGGCGAAGAACGCCGACAAGCCCAGCATCAATGGGGGCTCACCCACGGCTTTGCTTCGAAAGGGCGTGGGCTTGAGGTTTTGGTTCTCGAACAAGCTGACCTCGAAATGCTCGGGAATATCGCCTGCGACTGGGATTTTGTAGGTGCTGGGACCATGCGTGAGCAACTTGCCCTGCGGGTTCCAAATGCACTCTTCCATGGTCAACCAGCCCATGCCTTGCACGTAGGCCCCTTCGATCTGGCCTTTGTCCAGCGCGGGGTTGATGGAGCGACCCGCGTCGTGAACGATGTCCACCGCCTTCAACCACCACTCACCCGTGCGCGTGTCGATCTCGACTTCGCTGACCGCCGCACCGTAGCAGTAGTAATAAAAGGCCTTGCCCTGCAGCGTCATGAAGTCGTACTTGATTTCCGGCGTCATGTAAAAACCCGTCACTGACAAGCCGACGCGGTCCATGTAGGCTTGCTTGCACAAGTCGGCCCAAGCCACCGAGCGGCCACCGCCATGCGCGGCGTTGTTGGCAAAACTCACGTCTTCGGGCGCACAGTTCAGCATGCGCGCGGCCACTGGCTGCAAGCGCTCACGCATCTGCAGGGTCGCGTTCATGATCGCCGCGCCGTTGATGTCGGCGCCGCTGGAGGCGGAGGTGGCCGAGGCGTTGGGCACTTTTTGCGAGTCGGTGGCGGTCACGCGCACCCACGACGTGTCCAGACCCAAACCGTCGGCACAAACCTGCGCCATCTTGGTGTTGAGGCCCTGACCCATTTCGGTGCCACCGTGGTTGCAACTGACCGAGCCGTCCATGTAGATGTTCAGCAAAGCGCCGCCTTGGTTCAAGTGGGTGGCCGTGAAGCTGATGCCAAACTTCAGCGGCACCAGGGCCACACCGCGCTTGCGTGTCTTGCTTTGGGCGTTGAACGCTGCCACGGCCTGACGGCGGGCCGCGTAGTCGGCTTGTTGCTCGACCTGCGCCATGACTTGATCGCCCACCCAGTCTTCAATCGCTTGACCATAGGGGGTGGTCATGCTGTTCGGGTCACCCGAAATCGCCGGGTCGGTGTAGAGGTTGCGCTTGCGCACGTCCAAAGGGTCCAGCTTCAGGTGTTCGGCAATCGCCGCCATCATGTTTTCGACCACAAACATGCCTTGGGGGCCGCCAAAGCCACGAAAGGCCGTGCCGCTTTGCGTGTTGGTCTTGCAGCGGTGGCTGACCAGCTTGAGGTTAGGGATGTAATAGCTGTTGTCGATGTGCAAGCACGCACGGTCATTGACCGGACCCGAATAGTCGGTGCTGTAACCACAGCGCGAAGCCATCACGATGTCGGCGCCCAAGATGCGGCCTTGCTCGTCAAAGCCCACGGTGTAGTCCGACTGAAAATCGTGGCGCTTGCCGGTGATCATCATGTCGTCATCGCGGTTCACACGCAGCTTGACTGGGCGTTTGAGCTTGTGCGCTGCCAGAGCCGCGCTTTGGCTGAAGATGCTGGCATTGCCCTCTTTGCCGCCAAAGCCACCGCCCATGCGGCGGCAAATCACTTCCACATCTTTGGTCGACAGGTTCAAGGCCGCAGCGGCTTCGCGCTGGTTGCCGTCGGGGTGCTGCGTCGAGCAGTACAGCGTCAACTGCCCGTCCTCGCGCGGCACGGCGTAGGTGATCTGGCCTTCCAAATAAAACTGCTCTTGCTGACCACTGACCGCACGGCCACTGAGCCTGTGCGGTGCGGAGGCGATGGCCGCACTGGCGTCGCCGCGATTGAAGCCTTTGGGGGGCATGATGAAGCTGTTGGCCGCCATGGCCTCGTCGATGGTCAACACCGGCGTCAAGGCCTTGACCAAGACCTCGGCTTTGGCGGCGGCCTCACGCGCATACAATATCGAGCGCGCCACCACCACGGCCACCGCTTGGCCAACAAACTCGACCTTGCCGGCTGCCAAAAACGAATCATCGTGCACGATGGGACCGCAGTTGTTCTCGCCCGGAATGTCAGCCGCGGTGTACACAGCGACCACACCGTGTTCACGCAAGATGGCGGCGCGGTCGATGCCCTCGCCCACCAACTCACCGTGGGCCACGGGCGACTTGATCAGCGCTGCGTACAGCGTGCCGGCCAACTCGGGCATGTCGTCGATGTAGGCCGCCTCGCCGGTCACATGCAAGTGTGCCGACTCGTGGATCTGATCGGTGCCTTGTTGCACGCCACTGGCGGGCAACAAGCTTCGCAAATCTTGGGGCGCATTCATGACACCACCTCCGCGTTGGGTTCTTCCAAAAATTCCAAAACCAAATTGCGCGCCAACAGCGCACGGTAAGTCCAGGTGGCGCGCAGACCGTCGCGGTGGACAAAACTCTCGGCCACCGCCGCGTCCAATTCCGAGGCTTGCACGTCAGTCGGTGCTCGGCCCTCCAACAAGGCTTCGAGTTTGGGGGCACGAGCGGGCGAAGGCGCCAGGCCGTTGTAGGCCAAGCGCACGCCAACCAGCTTGCCGTCTTTCAAGCCGTAGCTGATGGCCGCGCAGGTCGCCGAGATGTCTTGTTCAAAACGCTTGCTGACTTTGTGGGCACGAAACACGCGCCCCGCCTGAGGCTTGGGCAGCACGACGGCTTCAATGAACTCGCCGCTTTGCAGCGCGTTTTGCTTTTGCCCGGTGTAAAAAGCGTCCAGCGCCAATTCGCGGGTCTTGTCGCCCCGACGCAGCAGCAAGCTTGCCCCCAGGGCCATCAAGCAGGGCATGGAGTCACCGATGGGCGAGCCGTTGGCGATGTTGCCCGCCAGCGTCGCCGTCGAGCGAATCGGCGGCGAACCAAAGCGGCGCAAGACTTCAGCAAAGTCGGGGTAGGCCTCGGCGACCAGCGCCTCCACACGGGCCAAAGACACCATGGCGCCGATGCGCCACGCCTGCGCAGTCTCGTCAACGCGGCGCAACTCGGCCACGTTGCCCAAGTACATGATGTGCTCCGGACGCGAGAACTGTTTGTTGACCTGCAGGCCAATCTCGGTGCTGCCCGCCAGCAGCGTCGTGTTCGGGTGCTCGTTCAAGTAGTGCACCACTTCGGCAATGGTTGAAGGCGAGACAAAGGCGTTGCCTTTGCGCGTGCGCACCACGGGCTGCACGACGATGTCGCCATCCAAACTCAGCGTCGGCGCTTTGGCGCGCTGGATTTCCTTGAGCAAGGCCAAGTCGGCCGCGTCATCAACCTTCAGGGCTGCCGTGCCCTGCGCACACGCGTTTTGTGCCGCGTCGACGATGGGCTTGTAGCCCGTGCAGCGGCAGAGGTTGCCGCTCAGGGAGTCGGTGATTTGTTGCCGGCTCGGTGCGGGCACCACCTGCACCAAGTTGACCAAGCTCATGACGATGCCTGGCGTGCAAAAACCGCACTGAGACCCGTGGCAAGACACCATGGCGGCTTGCACCGGATGCAGGCTGCCGTCGGCGCGTTTGAGGCTTTCCACGGTCTTGACCGATTTGCCGTCCAGCGAGGGCAGCAGTTGGATGCAGCTGTTCACGGGCACATAGTCAACGCCGTCACCCGCTGCGTTGAGCTCACCGACCATGACCACACACGCGCCGCAATCGCCCTCGGCGCAACCTTCTTTGGTGCCCGTGCGGTGCAGCTGCTCGCGCAAATAATCCAGCACCGTGGTGGTGCGACGCTCGCCCTGTGCTTCGACAATTTGCCCGTCCAGCACAAAACGAACCGTGTTGGTGACAGAAGTCATACCCCAAGTCCTTTTGACCCAAAAACCATTGAATGGCGCGATTTTAGAGACTGCCAGCCCTCATGCCCAAGCCCAACGTCGCCCCACCAAAAAACAAACCGCCTGAAGGAGTCTGCCAAAGACCGCACAGACTCGCCGCGCAATTGCGGCTTTCGCATAAACCCCAATGCGCAAATGCACACCTGGGCACTAAACTGCTGCGGTCAAAAATCATGCGAGCCAACCCATGAATCTGCGCAAACACCTGCTGTGGCTCTTGCCCTTGGCCCTCGCGGCTTGCACCAGCCCCCCCAAAATCACCCAAGCCCCGCCGGCGCCGGTTGAGCCGCCCAAAGTGGTCATCGCGCCGCCCCCACCGCAACCCCAGCCCGAAATCACCTCCAACGCGACCTCTGCCATGGCCTACCGCCGCGATGGCGCCGAACACCTTTACGGTCGCAACCAAAACCGCATTTATCGCGGCAAGATGCCTCCGCTGCTGCAGGCGGTGGGCGTGACCCGTGTGTCCATCGACTACCTGGGCCGCATCCAAGCGATTGAATGGATGCGAGCCCCTTCGCACGTGCCCGCGGTCATGGCCGAAATCGAGCGCACCATTCGCGCGGCGGCACCTTTTCCCGCACCCGTGCACATGGGCGGCCATGTGGCCTACGTGGACACCTGGTTGTGGGACAAAAGCGGGCGCTTCCAGCTCGACACCTTGACCGAAGGGCAACTGGACAGGCGCTGAACCCCGGCTGCGCCGCCCTCGTTCATGCCCACGACGCGCCCTTTTCGGGCGCGTTTGTTTTGTCCTCGTTTTTTGCGAAGCGCCGCCCCGGCTGCAAGGCCCAGTGCCTTCAGCTGCCGCGATAGGTCGAATAACTCCAAGGACTCACCAGCAGCGGCACGTGGTAGTGCGCAGTGGGCTCGGCCACACCAAAATCCAACAGCACGGTGTTCAAGAAATTGGGTTGTGGCAAAGCCACGCCCTTGGCTTCGAAATACGCTGCCACGTCAAAGGCCAAACGGTAGTTGCCCACCGCCAAGTCCTCGTGGCTGATCATCAGGCCGTCGGGGTTGCGCCCATCGCTGTTCAAGGCGACCGATTTGATCAAGCTCACCTGCTCGCCTTGGCAGGTGTACAAACGCACTTGCATGCCCGCAGCCGGGCAACCGTGCATGGTGTCCAACACGTGTGTGCTCAAGCCCATCGTGCGTCTCCTTTTGGGTTTTCGGGGTGCGTGGCGATTGATCGAAAAATTGCCACAAAACGTGACGGATTGTATACAATCTTTGCGCACTGGGCTCATTTCACCGCACCGCCATGGACCAAACCACCACCGACGTCATCGTCGAATCGCTCAAGCGCTCCATCGTCGACCACAGACTGGCGCCAGGAGCCAAATTGGCCGAACAGAAACTCGCCGACCATTTTGGCGTATCGCGCACGCTGGTGCGCCAAGCCCTGTTTCAATTGCAACAGCAACACCTGATTCGCCTAGAACCTGCGCGCGGCGCTTTTGTTTGCAGCCCCTCAGTCGAAGAAGCCCAACAGGTGTTCGCCGTGCGCCGCACGCTGGAAGTCGATTTGGTGCGCCAACTGGTGGCCCACGCCACCCCTGCCATGCTGCGTCAACTGGACGCCCACGTGGTGCGTGAAGCCGCCGCCATCAAGGCGCAAGACGTGAGCCAACGCACCGAGTTGCTCGGTGACTTTCACGTGGTTGCGGCCGAACTGCTGGGCAACCACGTGCTGGCCCAATTGCTGGGCGACCTGATCTCGCGCTGTGCCTTGATCACCCTGATGTACCAAGACGAG